>CANSAF010000100.1 GCA_947644645.1 uncultured Sporosarcina sp.
GTGCCAATCCTCTGGCTTTACAATGCTTTTAATGGGAATCCTGCATCTAAACTTTTGGCAAAGAAAACGTTAGATAATTATTTGGTAGAAAAGTATAAAGACATCGATTTTACAATTGATGAAGGGTTTTACGATTTCAAAGTTAAGGGCTATCAATTTATAGTGGATGATCATACAGAAAAACCACCTCTAGATTTTACTGTCACTGGATTCTTCAAACCAAAAGTCACAAATGATGGGATTTATTATGCCAATTTAGATCAAGACTTGATACAAAAGTTTTCTGAGCAAGCAACGACTGAACTGACTCAATTGCTGGAAGAAAAAAATATAACAATTATAGATGCTTATATTTATTTGGAAGTTTCTGAAGGAGATGAAGATGAACAGACGAATTGGCATAAGGAATTAAGCCAGACATATCCGATGCGCATCGAACTTTTTATTGACGTGAGCCAAATTGAAGTGGAGAAATTTTTGGAAATTGCTAAAATAATTCAAATACCGCTGAATGAAAATGAATATAGGTATGACTTAGTTAATATTAACGGCAATCGTTTCGATAATGTCGGTGGTTATGCTGTTTACTCGGTGAATTTTGAAGCACAACAAGAACTTACTTTGAAAGATGTTAATATTGTTGAATAGTACATTTTCAAAAACCATGAAGCGGTTCAAAAAGTCAACTCGACTTTTCGGACCGCTTCTTTTCATTCGAAATATGGATTCCCTTTCATCCCTACCCAACAATCAGATTGCTCTAGCTGATAAGCAATTTGGAGTAAGCGTTCATCTGATCCTTTTGGTGCGATGAATTGAACACCGATCGGTAAGTTTTCGGCTGTCATATGAACTGGAACACTAATGGCAGGTTGTCCCGTTAAATTCGCAAGTTGAGTAAACGGCGTATACGTTAAGCTTGGTAAAAACATTTCATAAATCAATTCCTGTTGTTTTGAAGCATCTAGTGCATTCATTCGTTCAATTAGTTTATTTTCAGTTGCATCACTATGTGTTAATTCGCCAATTTTAGGTGCCGCGAATGCTGCAGATGGTGTGACGTAAAAGTCGTAAATTTGATGGAAATTTGCCATTTGTTCCGCTGCAACATCCCATGATGATAAACTATTTGAAAATTCGGCCGCTGATACATTTTGCCCTGCAAGATGGAGTAACCAAGTTTCTACTTCTACATCTTTTTCTGTTAAATTTCGTCCCATCATGCCTTCGATTTGACCAATTAATGTTGCCATTTCACCACTGTTCATGAGGAAATAATTGCGCATTAATAACTTTCCATCAACGCCATTATCAACTTCTTCCACATCATGTCCTTGCTCTTCAAGCCATTTGACAACTTTTAATACCGCATTTTTCGCATCTTCAGAAACAGGCGTTCCAACAGGTGAAGCCGTTGTAAACCCAACCTTTAAAGGTTTTTGGAATGACTTTTTTGCTGTTTCTTCATAATTGCCCGCAAATAACGGCGTTTGGAATGCTGCATGTTGTTCGATCACTTGAAGTTGGTCTAACATACGGGCACTATCCCGAACCGATTTTGTTAAGACAAAGTCAATCGCAGCGCCTTGCCAATTACGCCCAACACCCGGCCCAACAGGTGTACGACCACGCGTTGGTTTTAAGCCGACAAGTCCACTAAAGGACGCGGGAATTCGAATTGAGCCGCCTCCATCACTTGCGCCTGCAATTGGTACAACCCCCGATGCTACCAATGCTGCTGCACCACCGCTTGATCCGCCCGGCGCATGATTTTTATTCCAAGCATTTCTCGTTGGACCATGAAGTTTCGGTTCTGTAATGTTTTTCAAAGCGAATTCAGGTGTAGAGGAGTTCCCAATCGAAACGACGCCTGAATTTAAAAGCTTTTCCGTAAAGTAAGCCGTTTGTTGTGCTTTTGCATCTTTCATTAAACGTGCTCCACCTGTTGATGGTTCACCTTTAATCGTTTGAGAAATGTCTTTTAATGCAGTTGGTACGCCCGCAAATTTCCCTGAGCGCCCAATTTCAATTTCTTTGTAAGCTTTTTCTTTTCGTACATATGTAACCGCATTCAAATGCTGATTCACTTTTTCTAATTGTGCAAAACTAGCATCTAACACTTCTGTACACGTAACATCTTTCTTTTCAATCATTTCTGCAAGCCCTACGCCGTCTAAATGAATATAATCTTCTATTTTCAAAATCGCACCTCCAAAAGTAATCTCCTTTATCATAGCATTTTTTTGAATAGACAGCTAATTTGTACGAACGAGTTGATTTCTGACTAGAAAACGGTCATCAAATGCTAATGGAACACCAACCCCATTTTTTTCTGCATGAATATGCAAGTGTGGCTCACTTGTGTTTCCTGAATTTCCGACCTTACCAAGCAATTGACCTGCCTCAATCGTATCCCCATTTTCCACCAAGACACTTCCTTCTTGCAGATGCGCCAAATACAAAGTCGTATCTGCTGCATGATCACAAACAAGCGCAACATAATTCCCTGTAGCATGCTCAGGATCTGCTTCAGGGGGCGTTAAATCTGGCAAACCATTTTCCATCTCTGTCACAACACCTGCACATGGACTAACAATCGCATGACCAAATATTTCATAACGATCAAGATCTTTTGGGTAAAAACCTTTTGCACGCGTCCCCAAAGTATTCAGTGCAACGATATCCAATGCATATTGCTGCGGTTCATATGATTGATGATAATTCATTTGTACATGGTCACCGCCTTGCCCAATGAAATAAGTCCCTTCCGCCATCGGAAAATCAAGTTCAAGCTTCGTTGCATTTGTCGAATAACTCGTTAAAACAAAAATATTATACAAACCGAACACAAAAATTAAAATTATATTGACGATAAACGAAATTTTTTTCTTTTCATGAATTTTAAAAGGAAGCTTTCGAACTTTCCCCCATGAATAAATGATCGCAATCATCAATAAACCGACCATCACAAACCGAAAATAATAGCCTATCCAACTCCAAGCACTCGCCTGATATAGCCAACTAACTAAAAGAAACGTAACAACTACATCAAGTAACCACTCTAATTTGGATTTAAATTTATTTATAAAAAGCATGCCAATAAAAATGAATGGTAAAATAAATAGTATTCCAGCTGAAATAAGTATCGTCATTCGCATTCTCCTCCAAAATTTAACTTTTAATCTTATTTCATATACGATTTCATCTTCAAAAAGTTTCAACTATTGGAAACTCCCAAAACAATAACCAACAAAAAAACGCATTGCTTCAATGCGTTTTTCCTGAATAACGAAGATATTATATCGATTCAATGATCTATTTCCAACCATGTTGTAAGTTCTGAATCATCTGCTATATTAAAATAATAACGTGCGAATCTCACAAATTCTTCTGTATTCACTTCTTTGTAATTGTAAAAGTCATAATATGTTTTGATAAACTTTTCCGCTTCCCCTATTCGCCCTCTCTCTTTAAATAAAAGCCATAACATTTTGCTCGCTTTACCGTAGATATGTGAACTATTCTCGTATTTGTCTAGCGGAAGATTGACAGGCAAAGTTGCATCTTTTATTAAATTTATTCCGTCTAACATAGTATCATAAGGAATTTTCTCGTTAGATTGTGCGTAGTGAAAAAGACTTTGTGCAAAAGTGGTAAAGCCTTCATCCAACCAAGCCTCATAATATGGGTCATTATTAATCATGCCGTAAAACCACTGATGCGCTATTTCGTGAACAACCATATCTTTAACAGACTCATCGGGTACAGTTTTCCCGTAAATTGAACCTGCAGTAACGATGCCCGGATATTCCATTCCGGGTCCATCTAAGACAATATCTAATTGAGTAAATGGATATGATCCTATTATTTCTTGAAAGTATTGTAAAGAGTCAGAAGCTATTTCACTAATTTCCTTATACAACTCGTCTTTCTCTTCAAATCCGAATACTCTTATATTTATATTTCCCACTTTTTTCTCAACAACAAATGTCTCTTTCAATATGGCAATAAAAATTTCCTTAACATCTTTTACTTTAAATGTATCCATTCGCTCGCTAGGATAACTTTCGCCTTCACTTGTAGAAACAAAAGTATATTCTTCTGGAATATCATAGGCTACTTTAAAATCATTAAATCCAGTATGATACGTTTCTCCTTTGAATCTGTATGCTTCTTTATTCCACTTATGATTTCGAAACGTAGCAAGCATTGGATAAAATTGCGCCAGATGATAATTGTCATTCATTTTCGTAAATCGTAGCCCGCCTACTGGTAAAGTAAATTGGTAAGAAAAATTCACTGTTATATGATCTCCAAGTTGGAGCGATGCGTCCAATGGGATTTTTAATGTATCTTTGTCCAAAGCGTATTTTGAAGATTTATTTTCCACTAAAATATCATGTACTTTTAAAGTTGCCGGGGCATCCAATGAATGTCCCAATTGCTCCAAGCTTTCTTTTGTGAAAATATTAGGTATAAAATAGAAAATCAATTCCTGCCATGCATCTTCAGAAGTATTTTTAATTTCCACTGTCGTTTCGATTTGAAAATTCCCGTCTTCATCCATTTTCAAATGGATATCATACTGATTTTCATTACCGGATGGCATCGTTTTGGGTGAAAACTCTTTTAGATTGGGCTCACTACTCAAGTGTTTTGATTGAAATTTCCAAAGCATAAAAATCACAAGCAATAAAACTATAATGAGTGTGATAAACATTAATCTTTTTTTAACAGGACACGCCCCCATTTCCTTTTCCCTAACATATTCTTATTCTTGATAAAATTAATTAATTCCTTCAAAAAATCCCATTTCACACTATCCAAAAATCAATCTTTATGAAAAAAAAGAACACCATTCATAAAAGAATGATGTCCCTTTTTAACTAAAATCTCAATCTTCAACCCAATTCCAATGCTTAATTTCCCCAAGTTGGACGGAACGAACTTCGTCAAGCTCTTGTAATTTTAATAGCTCCTTTACCGGTCCAGTCACAACGGCTCCGTATGCTTTAAAGCCTTCTTCTCGTAAATAATCTGCTCGTTCTTGAAGATATTCGGTATTTAATAATCGCTCCGCTAGCCTTTTATTCGACGCTAACATCGCATCCATATTTTCAAGCATAATTCGTTCACTTTCTTCAATCGTTTCTTCATCCAACACGTGAATTAATGAGCCACCTTTAAAATCTTCATGCATCTCTCTTCCACCAGTTAACCCCCATTGTAATGTTAGAGACATCGTAGCCGTTCCACCACCCCAGCCGCCTTCTGTAAAGTTTTGTAATTCTCCCATATAGATTGGCATCCACAGAATATCCAAATCATAGTTACTCAGTAATTCGCTAATTTCTTTTGGTGTATAATAATCATCCAATGAAAAAGCAAGATTGGCGACATTTCCTTCATGTACCATATCAAGCGTTTTCCAAACGTCAGGCGAGTCCTGCCCCTCTAATATTTTTCCATTTTGAGGATTAATCGGCAAATCAAAACTAAATCGATTGTTCCATTTGTCATATGAAATATTTCCATTGATACTAACTGTTGAAAAAGCGGTGATAAGTGGTTTCGTTAATGTTAATTCGGACTCAACAAACTCAGTTTTCCCAATTCGTTTTTCAAGAGGAAATGTAATTTTTTGTGTAAAAAATGAGGTGATTTCATTTGAATGACTAACGCCTAATCCCCCTTTCAATTCAGGATCTGTCCAATCTACTGCAAGCTTTTGATAAAATTCGGTTCTTTTTCCAAATTTACTACCATCATAAACAATTTCCAATGCCATTTTATAAACAGAAAACAAAATCAATATGAGAACAAAAACACGAATAATTTGTAAGCTTAATTTAATTGAAAAACGATTTTTATGCTTTTGCACAATTTCTTGTGCTTTTTCTTCATTCCACTCCATTTTTTACACCTCTTCCAATGTTACGCCTAACTTTTCAGCTAGTTGTTTAAATCTTTTTCGCGCGCGATACAAATTCACTTTTACTTGAGACGATGATAAATCTAAAGCTAATGCGATTTCTTCATATGTAAACTCTTCAAACTCTCTTAAATATAAAATCGAACGATAATTTTCTGGCAGTAACGCCAATAGATCTTCAACCGTTTCTCTCGTTATTTTCGTCTGCAATGCCTCATCCGGCACACCATAAGGACTAATGAATTCACTAGAATTGGTTAATGTATCGTAAAACGGCAACCAATTCCATCTCTTTCGTTTACGCCATTCGTCTAAATAAGCATTGCGTGCGACTTTAAATAACCAACTTTTCACTTCCCCACCTGCATATAAATCCAGCGATAAAGTGGCACGATAGAACGTTTCTTGCACCAATTCTTCTGCCGTATGCGCCGATCCAGTTAATTTTAACAAATAAAAATAAAGCGGTTTGGCAAAGTTTACATAAACCAATTCCAAATCATCGCGCCTTTTCTTTTTCACGCTTTGCCCTCCCCTCTATCAATAACACGAATGAGAAGCGATAATGTTACACCTATTTTTTAAAGTAAAAAAGCATCTCCAATTTTCAGGAGATGCTTTTAGCTTATTTCACACGTTTTAAAAATAATGATAACACAAATCCAATGATTGCGACTGTTAATCCGAATGTAATCGAATTTTGAATCCCTTGAATCGAACCTTCCAGTTGATTGGCTGCATTATCGCCGTTCGTTGCAACGTAATTTGCGGTACTGATCGACATAATGGTGATCGCAACCGCAGTTCCTATCGCTCCTGCAACTTGCTGCAAAGTATTTAAAATCGCTGTACCATCCGGATATAGTTTCTTCGGCAACTCATTTAGACCATTCGTTTGAGAAGGCATCATCGTTAATGTAATGCCGATAAACATGATAATATGAAAAGTCGCGATGAAATAAACTGAAGTTGTTGTGTCGATTGTTCGTAAAGCAAACAAACCAATGATCGATAAAAGTAATCCACCTGGCACCATGACACGCGGACCAAATTTATCAAATAAATTCCCCGCCCCAACTGACATAAACGCATTAATAACCCCACCAGGTAGTAAAACTAAACCTGCAATGACGGGCGCTAACATCAATACATTTTGTAAATAAATTGGCAGTAAAATCATCGTTGATAAAATCATAATCATACAAATGACAATTAAACTAACGCCAATACTATACATTTTAAATGTAAAGACACGTAAATTTAACATCGGCTGTTCTAACTTAAACTGTCTAAAGCCAAAAATTACTAAAGCGATTAACCCGATGCCTACTGCTACTAGCACATCTGTCGCTAAAAACGAACCTAATTTCCCTGAAATACTAAAGCCGTAGACAATCCCACCAAACCCAATGGTAGACAATAAGATTGAAATGATATCAAATTTAACTGGCTTTACTTCACTCGCATTTTGTACATATTTTAACCCAATTAAAAACGCGATGATTAAGAACGGTAAACTAAACCAGAAAATAAAATGCCAAGTTAATTGACTTAAGACAAATCCAGCCACTGTCGGACTAATTGCTGGTGCAAAAATGATGACTAAACCAATTTTTCCCATTGCTGCCCCGCGCTTATGAATTGGATAAACGAGCAAAACAACTTGGATCATCACTGGTAAAATAATCGCAGTTCCCGCCGCTTGTACAATTCGTCCAATTAATAAAACTAGAAACGTCGGTGCAATTGCGGAAATAAATGTCCCTGCAATAGATAATAATAACGAAGCCATAAACAGCTGTCTTGTCGTAAACCGTTGCATTAATATAGACGAAATCGGGACAAGTACACCTAATGTAAGTAAATAGCCAGTCGTCAACCATTGAATCGTCGGTGCATCCGAATTAAAATCAACGATTAGTTGTGCGATAGCCATATTTAAAGCTGTTTCATTAAAAAGTCCAACGAACGCCGCGATTAAAAATCCACTAATAATTTTGACGTGTTTTTCATATAAAT
>CANSAF010000101.1 GCA_947644645.1 uncultured Sporosarcina sp.
CTCCCAGCTGAGCTACGAAACCGTTTTGTCTACTGGACAATTCTTATTATAGCTCACCTGTTAAATAAGTCAATACTTTTTATGAAAAATATTAAAAAACAGTTATATTTGCATCTGAAATTAAAAAAGGTTTACGATGGAAAGAGAAATGGGGGTGGGGAAATGGAGAGAGAAATTGAACTTCCTTTTGTTTATGATTTTGATCATGCTTTAATTCGTTTAGCGAGTGATCCGGTGAATGCTGTTGATATTGCGGAGAAAACTGTTTGGATTCCGATGGCAGAAGGAAATTTAATCGAATTACAAGCGATAGGTACGAAGGCGAATCCTAAATTTAAATTGGTGAATGCTTTGGATGAGAGGCAAATTCGGAGAGTAGAAGAAATTTTTCATTTTCATCAGTCATTGGATGAAGTGACCAGTCATTTTTCACAAACAGATTTAGCGCCGATATTTAAAGCGTATGAAGGGATGCCACTTATTCGAAGTTTTTCTTTATACGGCAGGTTGATGAAAGGAATTATTCATCAGCAATTAAATAAAACTTTCGCAAATACATTAACATTACGATTTGTAGAAAGATACGGTCAGAAAATTGATGGTGTTTGGACATATCCTGATCCTGTAGTTGTAGCAGAAATTCCTGTGTCGGCATTAAGAGAAATGCAATTTAGTGAGCGAAAAGCAGAGTATGTCATTGGTTTATCGCAAGCGATTGCATCTGGGGAGTTAAATTTACATGCATTGGACCAGTTGGAAAATGATGAGGTCATTCGACAGTTGACCGCATACCGCGGTGTTGGACCTTGGACTGCGCAAAACTTTCTATTATTTGGTTTGGGGCGCCCGAATTTATTTCCAGTGGCGGATGTTGGTTTACAAAATGGTTTGAAAAATTTATGGGAAATGGACCGGAAGCCGACAAAAGAAGAAATTACGGCAAGATTTTCTGACTGGTCGCCTTATTTGAGTTATGCCGCTTTATACTTATGGAAAAGTACAGAAGTGAAATAAAATATGGTTGGATTTTTTCAGGTACAATTCCTGTTTATCCCGCATTAACGGGCAGTAAGACTCCCACTTCAAGATTTAAGCAAAAGCGCTAAAGATAAGTGGGAAATCAACTGCCCGTAAAAGCCCGATTGGTTCGGGGCAACAGGATGTTGGTCACATAGGCGAAGGCATCAGGACGTGACGAACTTAGCCTATGTTCTTTCGTATCAGTGGGGGATGAAGAACCCCCCACTGATTGAAGTTTCACTTTATTTATTAAAAATTAATCATAGCGTGGATAAAAAACTCGGCATCAATCATTTAAAAGGATGCCGAGTCTACTATGAAATGAAGGTTTTTACGAATAAACTTCACTTTCTTCTTCATGTTCTGCTTTAAAATAAAGGAACTTTTCTCCATCTAATTCATCTAGCCTGTCTTGGTTAATACCGGGTGCTAAATCCCCTTCAAATAAATTTTCCCACCATGTTTCTGTTGTCGTCATCATACTTCCTCCTCTTTAAAATATTTAGAATAGAAGCTGTATATAAAGGCATCATTAAGAATGAATGATTAATGAATGATTAAGGCTGTCCTAAAAGTAGAAAATTTATTTTTATTTTCCAGCTTTGAGGTTGCGCATGTAAAAGAAAGTCGTTTTAGCTCGGATAAATGATTTGATGAAGATTGGTCAAGTTAAAAGTTGTTATACATAGTATATGGAGTGACCTCAGTTTTAAAACTGCGCAATTGGTTGGAACTTCACGCGTTTGATAAAACAGTCCTTTTGAAATATTGACTTCTTTTAAAAGTATGAAACGGAGGAATGAGGTTAAGCGAAATCATATGAAATGAATCGGCACACTTTCATAGTCCGTTCAAGTCTTATAAACTAGAAGATATAAAGAAGTAGATGAAAGGGAGGGAGTTTTTTGAATTATACTGAAGCAGAAGTTCATGCAATGATTGAAGAGCAAAAAAGTTTTTATTTTACAGGTGAAACAAGAAGTGCAGCGTTTAGAAAAGAAATGTTACTGAAATTGTATGCTGAAATTGAAAAACGTGAACAGGAAGTTTTACAAGCCCTTCATAAAGATTTAGGGAAAAGTGCGTTTGAGTCATATACGACAGAAATTGGTTTTGTCTTATCGACCATTCAATATATGGTGAAGTCTGTTGACGAATGGATGAAGCCTGAAAAAGTGAAAACACCGATGCATTTGCAACCAGCGAAAAGTTTTATTACGAGAGAACCGTATGGCAGTGTGCTTATTATTGGTCCATTTAATTATCCATTTCAATTGGTGATGGAGCCGTTGATTGGTGCGCTTGTGGCAGGGAATTGTGCGATTGTGAAACCGTCTGAATTTGCGGTTGAAACGTCGAAGGTGATTAAAGAAATCATTGGTGCAGCTTTTTCGAAAAAATATGTCGCTGTTGTTGAAGGAGAGCGGGAGGAAACTTCACTACTCATTCATGCGCCATTTGACTATATACTTTTTACGGGTAGCGTAAGCGTTGGGAAAATTGTAATGAAAGCGGCGGCAGAAAGATTAACGCCGATTACATTGGAATTAGGTGGGAAAAGTCCAGTTATTGTAGATCAAACAGCAAATCTTCAACATGCAGCGGAACGAATCGTCTGGGGAAAATATTTGAATGCAGGACAAACTTGCGTTGCACCGGATTATTTAGTTGTTCATCAGTCAGTGAAAGATTCACTTATTCGAGAAATGAAGGCTGTTTTGAAAAAGTTTTACGGGAAAAATCCTGAAGAAAGTGCTGATTATGGTCGGTTAATTCACCAAAGACATTTTAACCGTTTGCAAAAGATGTTGGAGCAAGCTGCGTCTGATATCATCGTTGGGGGGAAATCAAATCGTGAAACACTTTATATGGAACCGACTTTGGTCGATGCGAAGTGGGATCATATATTGATGGAAGATGAGATTTTCGGACCGATTTTACCTGTTTTGACGTATGAAAATTTAGGGGAAGTGCTGCATCGTATTCGTCAAAATCCGAAGCCACTTGCGGCGTATTTCTTTACGGAAAATGAGCGCGCGGAAAATTATTTTATTGAACAATTACCGTTTGGCGGCGGGTGCATTAATGATACAGTGACACATGTGGGAAATATTCATTTGCCTTTTGGTGGTGTCGGTCAATCTGGTATGAATGCCTACCACGGGAAAGCGAGTTTTGATTTATTTACACATGAAAAATCAATGATGAAGAGAAGTACGAAAATCCCGATGAAAGTTGTTTTACCACCTTATAAAAATAAATTAAAAATGATTAAAAACTTTTTAAAATAATGAAGTGGCGTCCACAAAATCGATTCTTCGACTTTGTGGACAGCTAGGCGGGGCGCAAAGTATAATACGAATAGGAACTTATGGGGAATGAGGAGAAGTCAAATGACTACAAAATTTAAAAAAGAAGAGACGATTGCTTTATTAAAAAAACTTGTTGAAACACCGAGTCCGTCGGGATATACGAAAGATGTGATTACAATGATTCAAAGTGAATTTGAGGAAATTGGTGTTCCTTATGTAACGACAAATAAGGGGGCAGTCATTGCGACGATTGAGGGGAAAGATGTGACGCGTCATCGTTTATTGACGGCGCATGTTGATACACTCGGTGCGATGGTAAAGGAAATTAAAAGTAATGGTCGCTTAAAATTAGCAATGGTTGGTGGCTTTAATTGGAATGCGGTTGAAGGTGAATATTGTACGATTCATACGGCTTCAGGAAAAACAATACGCGGTACGATTTTAATGCACCAAACGACGGTTCATGTGTATAAAAATGCAGGGACAGCAGAGCGTAATGCTGATAATATTGAAGTTCGAATTGACGAAGTGGTGTATAATCAAGAAGATACGCGTAAACTTGGAATAGAAGTAGGCGATTTTATTTCATTTGACCCAAGATTTGAAGCGTTAGAAAGCGGATTTATTAAATCACGTCACTTAGATGATAAAGCAAGTACGGCTTTATTAATGAATTTAGTGCGAACAATTCAAGAAGAGAAAATTACTTTACCGCATACAACGCATTTTTACATTTCAAATAATGAAGAAATTGGTTATGGTGGGAATTCTAATATCCCAGCAGAAACGGTAGAATATATTGCAGTAGATATGGGTGCGATTGGCGATGGACAAGCGTCAGATGAGTATACAGTGTCAATTTGTGCGAAAGATTCAAGTGGTCCTTATCATTATGAACTTACGCAGCATTTAATTGGTTTGGCGAAAACAGGAGAGATTCCGCATAAAGTGGATATTTATCCTTATTACGGTTCGGATGCTTCGGCGGCAATTCGTGCAGGCTTTGATGTGAAACATGCTTTATTTGGCCCGGGAATTGAATCGTCTCATGCACTTGAACGTACACATATCGATTCATTACAAGCGACTGCTGCGTTATTATTTGCATATGTAATATCTGACATGATCGACTGAACGGAGGATTTTTGATGGATACGAAGCATTTATTTTCGATATTGCCCATTCAAGAAATAACAGGTACTTTACCGCATACAGTGACGGATCTTGAAGTAGATTCTAGAGCTGTTCAACCAGGCGGGGTATTTGTTTGTATTGAAGGTTTTACGGTAGATGGACATAATTACGTCACGCAGGCAGTGAATAATGGCGCTCGAGTAATTGTTGCGTCGAAGCCTGTCGTTGTTGATTTGGATAAAGTTGCGGTTGTGACTGTGCCGAATACATCGAGAGCAATCGGTTTATTGGCACCTCGCTTTTTCGATTATCCTTCGAAAAAGATGACGATGATTGGTGTCACAGGCACAAATGGTAAGACGAGTGTAAGTGGCATGATTCATGCGATTTTACAAGTTGCTGGGGAAAAGTCGGCGGCATCGGGAACAATTGGTTTTAATTTAGATGGTGTTTTATACGAAACAGAAAATACAACGGGACATGCACTGGCAACTCAGTCGATGATTGCACAAGCGGCACGTGAGCATTGTGCGACAATGACGATGGAAGTTTCTTCTCATGGACTTGTAGAAGGAAGACTTGCGGGAACAGAGTATGATATCGCAGTTTTTACCAATTTAACGCATGATCATTTAGATTTTCACGGGACAATGGAAAATTACGGCGATGCAAAAGGATTATTATTTGCGCAACTTGGACAAGATTTAAGCCAACAAAAATACGGTATTGTCAATACAGATGATCCTTGGCATAAAAAGTTTATGGAGAAAACGAGCTTTCCGATTTTGACCTATGGCATTCGACATGAGGCTGATTTTCACGGAAAAAACATTCGCTTAGAAGCGACAGGAACACAGTTTACGCTTGTTTCTCCAGAAGGCGAATACGAAGTAGCAATGAAGTTAATCGGCGAATTTAGTGTTGCCAATGCACTTGCTGCCATTGCAGCATTATATGCAAAAGGAATGTCTGTCGAAGAAGTGATTACGCATTTAGCTGTCATTGAACCAATCGCGGGACGGATGGAAAGAGTCGAAACGGATTTACCACTCACAATGTATATTGATTATGCACATACCGCGGATGCGATTCAAAAAGCGATTGAAGCAGTACTTCCTTATAAAAAGAATAAAATCGTCTTTTTAATCGGAACAGGCGGCAATCGTGATCGTGTCAAACGTCCGATTATGGCTGAAGAAGCATCAACGGCAGACTATGTGATTTTAACGACAGATGATCCGCGTGATGAGCCGTATGAAACGATTTTATCAGAGTTAGAAGCTGGCATGAAACATGATCAGTACGCATGTATTGGTGACCGAGTGGAAGCTGTGAAGCATGCGATTGACATAGCGGAAGAAGATGATATTATTATTTTCGCAGGAAAAGGTCATGAAGATTTTCAAATTATTGGTCGCGAAAAATATCCGCATTCAGATGCAGAAATTGCATTAGAAGCAGCAAAGAAAAAGTTTAAAGCGAAAGAATTAAATTAAATAATTATGAAAGAGCTATCTCAGTTGCTAAGCTGTTTTCGGCGGTAGAGATAGTTCTTTTTGATGAAAAAGGAGTAATTTATAATGGAACATTCAATTCAAGATGAGATTAATGCACGTCGCACATTTGCCATTATCTCTCACCCTGATGCTGGGAAAACGACAATTACGGAGAAACTACTTTATTTTGGTGGTGCAATTCGTGATGCGGGTACGGTTAAAGGAAAGAAAACAGGGAAGTTCGCGACTTCTGACTGGATGGAAATTGAGAAACAAAGAGGGATTTCCGTTACATCTTCCGTTATGCAATTTGAATATGAAGGAAAACGCATTAATATTTTGGATACACCAGGTCACGAAGACTTCAGTGAAGATACGTATCGTACATTAATGGCAGTCGATGCAGCAGTGATGATGATTGACGTTGCAAGAGGGGTAGAACCACAAACGATTAAATTATTTAAAGTTTGTCGTATGCGTGGGATTCCAATTTTTACATTCATTAATAAAATGGACCGTCAAGGAAAAGAGCCGTTAGACTTAATGGAAGAACTGGAAGAAGTGCTTGGCATTGAATCTTATGCGATGAACTGGCCAATTGGGATGGGGAAAGAGTTCCTCGGCATTTATGACCGTTTTAACGATCGTATTGAGTTGGCGCGTGAGGAAGAAGGCAAACGTTTCTTAAGTTTAAATGAAGACGGCGAATTGGCTGAGCCACATGCGATGACGGAAAGTTCTTATTACACGCAAGCATTGGAGGATGTTTTATTATTAAATGAGGCGGGTAATGAATTTTCAGAAGAGCGCATTGCGAAAGGTGAACTGACGCCAGTATTTTTCGGAAGTGCTTTAACGAATTTCGGTGTTCAAACGTTTTTAGAAACATTTTTAAAGTTTGCACCAGAACCACAAGCGCGTTTAACAAAAACAGATGAAGCGATTGAGCCACAGCAAGATGAATTTACAGGTTTCATCTTCAAAATCCAAGCGAATATGAACCCGGCGCACAGAGACCGAATTGCTTTCGTTCGTATCGTTTCAGGTGCATTTAACCGAGGAATGACTGTAAAAGTACCACGTATGGATCGTTCGTTTAAATTAACACAAACAACCCAGTTTTTAGCAGATGACCGTGAGACGGTAAATGAAGCTGTTGCGGGCGATATTATTGGCCTGCATGATACGGGAAATTACCAAATTGGTGATACGGTTGTTGGTGGAAAATCGAATTTCGAATTTGCAGCTTTACCACAGTTTACGCCTGAGTTATTTATGCGTGTAACGGCGAAAAATGTGATGAAGTCGAAGCATTTCCATAAAGGAATTTTACAGCTTGTGCAAGAAGGGGCAATTCAATATTATCGTACACTTCATACAGAAGAAGTGTTATTAGGTGCAGTTGGACATTTACAGTTCGAAGTATTTGAGCATCGTATGAAAAATGAATATAACGTAGAAGTTCAAATGGAAAATATCGGTTCAAAAGTTGCGCGTTGGATTCATAATGAAGAAGATGTAAGTGAATCGATGGCAGGTCAAAGAGCAATGTTAGTAAAAGATCGTTATGACCAACTTGTATTTTTATTTGAAAATGATTTTGCAATGCGCTGGTTCCAAGATAAAAATCCAGACATTGATCTTTATAGTTTATTATAAAAAGTGACCCTATCGAAAAAAGTTGAAACTTTTTCGATAGGGTTTTTAATCGTATGGGTCGAGTGTATTTGGAAAAAGTGCAGAAAATCATCGTTGCACATATGAGTAAAATGTTTATGGGGGATAACAAATTTAAGAAGCCATTAATCTCCGTTCCAATCGGACGCTTTCCAACTTCAGACATCAACCG
>CANSAF010000102.1 GCA_947644645.1 uncultured Sporosarcina sp.
AAATGATGCGTATCTTGAAATTGAAGAAGCACTTGAAACTTTACCGAATAAAGATCAGAGGCTTATTCATCTAAAATATTTTCAAGACCTGAAAAATAAAGAAATTGCTATGATTGAAAATATTCCTGAAGGTACGGTGAAATCTAGATTACATCATTCTTTAAAGAAATTACGGAAATTTTTCTCGGAGAAAGGAGGAACCAATCATGTTTGACAATGAAGAAAAGGAATTGGAAATATATCGTAAAAAGCTAGAAGAATTACCAATCGATCTTAAAAAAATAGACGATGCAATTTTAAAAGGCGTTCAAATTGGAGAAAGCGAGAAGAAAAATGCCAAGAGGAAACGGAAAAGAACATTTTATTCGCTAGCGGCAGCAGCTATGATTATCCTTGTCTTTGTTACATCTATTCGCGTATCACCAGCATTTGCCAAAGCAGTTGCGACAATTCCTGGCATGGCAAGAATTGTTGAACTAATTGAATACGATAAAGGCATTAAAGCGATTGTAGATCATGAATACTACCAAACTGTCCATGCAAGTGTAGAAAAAGACAATTTGAATTTGACCATTGATGGGGTTGTATTGGATGAAACAGGTATGATTTTATCTTATACATTAGAAGCACCATATTCTATAGAGGATTTGGAGTACGGGGACATTAAATTACTTCATGACGGTGAAGAAATTCCTTCTGGTTTATCTTATAATTATCCGGATCAACTTCATCCAAATCGAAAAGAAGACTTAATTCATTTTACTTTTGGAGAACCGCAAGTTTTTGAAAGTCAAGATTTCACTTTGGAGCTAGAGCTTTTAACAAAAGAAGATACGAAGTTTACGATACCATTTCATGTATCCGAAAAAATAGCGACAGGGAAAGCTTATCCACTGCATCAAGAAGTGGAAATTGAAGGCCAAAAATTAACCATTGAAAAGGTGACGATTTATCCGTTAAGGGTTGCCGTTGAAGTGATCAAGCATCCAGAAAACACAATGGAATTATTGCTATTTGAAGATTTGCGTATTGAAGATGACAAAGGAGAAGTATGGAGTAAAATTCAAAATGGTATAACCTCTACGGAAAGTGAGGATGGTCGCGTAAACACTTACTTTTTACAAAGTAATTATTTTGAACAACCCGAAAAAATGTATTTGAAATTTAATGAAATGCAAGCATTGCCGAAAGATGATGTCTATTTAGTTATTGATACGAATAAAAAAGAAGTTTTAAAACAACCTGCTGTAGGCAACCTTGAAATAACCGATATTAGACATGGTTCAATTGAAGGTAGGTTTAAAAATACCTCAGATTTCTCATACGGTTTTATTAATTTGATTGAAAATGCTAACGGCGACACAATCGATTCGAAATCGACTGGACTTTGGCATGAAGATGAAGACTCCTATTTTAACGAGTTTTTTGAAGCAAAAAATATCGTCAATCCATTAACTTTCCATATATGGGCGTATCCGAATTATGTGGAAGGCAATGTAGAAATTGAATTAAAGTGAGGCCGTGCATTTGCACGCCTCGCTTTTTTCATTGTTTTCTAGTTTATAGATGAAGTTGTAAAATACATTTCCTCATCTGGGAAATCTATTTCCCGGGCAACTATTTTTTTCGGCAAGAAACGCGCATCGACAAGGGTTTTATGGGGAATTTTGACGAAGTCCCCCCAAAATCCCCCCCAATACTATGCATCTATCAAAAACAGGTCTATCCAATTAACCGGATAGACCCATCTCACTTGAAAATTATAAAATATGCTTATCGATTTTTAAAATCAATTCCGCGATTTCTGGTTTACTAATTTGCTCTAGTGCGCCAACTTGTTCACCTTTATGGCGCAGGTCATTGGTAATTAAACTAGAGAAAATAATGACAGGTAATTTGCCTAGATGTGGATGATCTTTTACTTTCTTTGTTAAATGATGTCCGTCCATTTGTGGCATTTCAATATCTGTAATCATTAACTGTACTTGATTTTCAATAGCTTCATCATCTTCAACTAGTTTACTTAAATAATCAAATGCTAGTTTACCATTTTCAAAAAACTCAAGATTTGTATAACCCGCTTCATTTAGCGTATCTAACAGCAATTGACGAAGAAGAGGGGAGTCTTCCGCGATGACGATTTTCTTATCTGAGCGATCTCTTTCTCCTAGCTTTCTGACTGCATCTACTGAAAAACCAGATTCAGGATTAATATCTAATACAATTTTCTCGAAGTCTAGTAATAGAATCATAACATCTTGATGTTTAATGACACCAATTACGTTAGAATACTGGCTTTGATACAATTCTGAAGGCTTTTCAATTTGCTCCCATGAAATACGATGAATTTGAGAAACACTATCTACTCGATAAACAACTTTTTGCTGATTGAATTCCGTCACGATATATTTTTCTTCTGGATGGCGGTTTTCAGTCGGCAAATTTAATACTTTTAACATATCAATTACAGGTAACACTTCACCACGTAATTGAATAATTCCGTCTACATGAGGATGTGCATTTGGAATTGGTGTAATTGGAATTGGTTGGATAATTTCTCTTACTTTCATGACGTTAATGCCAAAAGTATTACTGCCAACTTCAAATTCAACAATTTCCAGTTCGATAGTGCCACTCTCTAATAATATCCCTCTATGATCTTGCATGCAGCCCAACCCCTTTTTATTATATAGTTTGATTGTACCATGAAAAGAAGAAACCTTGTATCATTTATAATTCCATCTTTCTTCTGCTTCTTTTTTCAAACTTTCAACATGTGCCGTAATAGAATGATGGAATCCTTTTAAGTCTTTCTTCTCTAATGTATCGACCAAATCCCAGTGATCTTTATGGCGGTTAATCGTACTGTCTAAAGAAGTGGAATAAACAATTCGGGAAAGTGCAACATGCGTATTTAAAGATGCATAAATTTCTTTCACTTGTTGATTATTTGCCCATTCAATTAAAGCCTGATGAAATTTCATATCTTGCTGACTGTAATCGTCAAAAGGGAAAGGAGTAATTTCTAATAAAGCATCCATTTTCGTAACAATTTTCTTTAAATTTGTTATTTGCTTCTCCGAAATCTTTTCAATAATTTGTTCGCCTGCCCATTTTTCAATCATAATTCGCGCATCTAATACTTCCAAAAAAGCGGTGAAATTGAGTTCAGTGACATATGTTCCTTTACGAGGAACGACTTCGATAAGACCGTCATGGACAAGATGGTTAATCGCATCTTTTACGGGAGAGCGGCTAACGCCAAATGTATCTGCCAATGTTTGCATATCTAACTTATCTCCTGGCTTATATTCCCGGCTAATAATTTTTGTTCGAAGTGCGTCATACACTTGTTTTGCTAAAGGTGATGTTTCAATTTTCCCCATTTTAAATACTCCCTTTCAAATTCAATGATATAAAAAGATTTTTGTAATTAAAGAATAAAGCTATTGACCAGATACAAAAAAATATGTAATATGTGATGTGTAACATTTCACATATCAGAAAAGAGAATTGTGAAAAGGTTTACAAAGTGATGCTGATAGGTATTTTAATGAATAATGATAGAAAAATCAACTAACAATGAAATACTTTTTATTTTCGTCGCATTTTATTTTTATCGATAATTTGAAAACGGTCTCATTCAACTAAAAACTAAAGGAGTCGAATACAAATGAAAGCAGTTAGAATTCCAGAGGCAAATCAAATTGAAATACTTGAAATTGCCGAACCAACATTAGCAGCAAAGACAGAAGTCAAAGTGAAAATTAAACGCGTAGGGATTTGCGGATCAGATATGCATATTTATCATGGCACAAATCCACTGGCAACTTATCCAAGAATTGTGGGCCATGAAGTTGCGGGCGAAATTGTTGAAGTAGGTTCAGACGTTCAAAATGTCAAAGTAGGGGACCGCGTAGTGGTTGAGCCAATTACGTATTGTGGAGATTGCTATGCATGTAATCAAGGAAGACCCAATGTTTGTAAAGAAGTCTCTGTCTTTGGTGTTCATCAAGATGGTGGGATGAGAGAATTCGTCATTTTACCAGAAAGCAAAGTGCATAAAGTAAATGATGACATTAGTTGGGACGAGGCTGTTATGGCTGAACCATATACAATTGGGGCACAAGCAACTTTCCGCGGAAATGTTCAAGCAGGACAAACTGTTTTTATCCAAGGAGCAGGACCAATTGGTATTACAGTACTAAAAATGGCTAAACTTCGTGGGGCAACAGTGATTATTTCAGATTTTACAAATGAACGTTTAGCGTTTGCAAAGGAAAATGGTGCAGACTATACAATTAATCCTTCGGAAGTGGACACAATCTCGAAAATTAATGAAATTACCAATGATGAAGGTGCTAATGTTGTTATTGACGCAGTTGGGTTGCCACAAACATTTGAATTAAGTATTGAAGTTGCATCAGCAGCAGGGAACGTAGTGTTATTAGGATTTAACGCAACGCCATCTGCTATTGCACAAATGTTGATCACGAAAAAAGAACTAACAATTACAGGTTCAAGACTACAAACACATCAGTTTGGGAAAGTCGTTGACTATATCAATGAAGGAAAACTTCAACATAATGGTTTAATTACTCATAAATTCCCATTAGAAAATGTGAAAGAAGCGTTTAAATTTGTAGAAGAAAATCCGCAGCTTGTTCGTAAAGCTGTCATTACATTTGATGAATAAGAGAAGATAAGGAGATTTTAAAATGCCATTACTAATTGTTGCACTTGGGATTGTTGTTCTACTTGTGCTCATTATGAAATTTAATATCAATACATTTATTTCATTAATCGTTGTTTCATTTTTAATTGCTTTTGCGCTTGGCATGCCTTTCAGTGAAATTGTTACGACAATTCAAAACGGAATGGGCAGTACATTAGGTGGAATTGCACTTGTCTTTGGTTTAGGGGCAATTTTAGGAAAGTTAATTGCAGACGCGGGTGGCGCACAGCGTATTGCAATGACGTTAATCGATAAGTTTGGTGAGAAAAAGATTCAATGGGCAGTTGTAACTGCTGGATTTATTTTAGGGATTGCATTATTTTTCGAAGTTGGACTTGTTTTACTGATTCCGATTGTATATCAAATCTCTAAACAATTAAGAGTGTCGTTTTTATGGTTAGGTTTACCGATGACAACTGCATTATCGGTGACACATGCGTTTTTACCACCGCATCCAGGACCAACAGTTATTGCGCAACAATATGGTGCAAATATTGGTTTAGTGTTACTTTACGGTTTTATTATCGCAATTCCAACGGTAATTTTAGCAGGACCATTATTCACAGTGTTTGCTAAAAAATTCGTGCCATCAGCATTTGAAAAAGAGCCAGAAGGTAGTATGGCATCGATTGGTGATGCGAAGCAATTTAAATTGGAAGATACGCCAGGATTTGGCGTGAGTGCGTTTACGGCGCTATTCCCAGTTATATTAATGGCTTTTGCAACAATCATTTCTTTACTTGAGGATACGATGGGATTAGAAGGCAACTGGTTCTTTGATCTTGTCGGATTAATCGGTGCACCGACAACAGTTATGTTGTTATCTGTTTTATTAGCACTTGTAACGATGGGAACGGCAAGAAATATTCCGATGAAAGATTTAATGAAATCTGCAGAAAGTTCGATTGCTGCAATTGGAATGATGTTATTAATTCTTGGTGCGGGTGGATCTTTAAAACAAGTCCTTATTGACGGTGGAGTAGGAGATACTGTTGCAGATATTTTTGCGGGCAGTACGATTTCCCCATTAATTTTAGCTTGGTTAATTGCAGCACTGATGCGTGTAGCACAAGGATCTGCAACAGTTGCGGCATTAACGACTGCTGGTCTTGTTATTCCAATGATGGCAGGAACAGATGTGAATGTTGAGTTAATGGTACTTGCAACAGGAGCAGGGAGTATTATTGCTTCTCACGTCAATGACACTGGTTTCTGGATTGTTAAAGAGTCCTTTGGTTTAACAATGAAAGAAACATTTGGTACTTGGACAGTACTCGAAACACTCATTTCTGTTTTCGGTCTTGTCTTTGTGTTGATTTTAAGTATATTTGTATAATGGATAAAGGTCGTCTGGCAGGTGATATACCTGTTCGGCGACCTTTTTGCTTATCCTTTTTTAAAGCTTTGATTGGTGTTATTTAATGAGGCAATTAGTTGTAACGTTTGGGCAGCTTGTTCAATTTGCTGTCGCACTTGTTCGAGTTGTTGTTGAGTAGTTGTTGAAGCTTCTGTTACTGCGATTCCTTGCATTTGGTTGATGAGCTGCACAGCTTGTTGGAGTTTTTGAGCTGATTGTTGTAAGACCATTAGATTCGTTTGCGTTGCTTGTTGGAGCATTTCTGAAGCTTGTGCAATTGTTTCTAAGGCCTGCATTTTTTCCATTTCAAATTGTTGCTCGACTTGGTCTGAACTTTCCTGTAACAAATAAAAATCTCCTTTCCAGTAATTAAATGGCCTATTCATAGTATTGGTCTTTTTAATTTTTTCATCCAACGAAAAACTTAAAAAAAAGACGCTTCGTTATGAAACGTCTCTTCCTCTTATGAATCAGATGTTTTAGCTGTTAAAATCGGATTTTTTTTCATAGGTTTTTCTTGATTAGGCTTTGCTTGTTCAACTTCTGATTCAATTGATTTACCAAGCACATAATACTCGGTTTCTTCTTCAGTTAAACTATTGTAACGTTTTTTTATGATTAAATAAAAGACACCACCGACAGCAGCCCATGCAAATAATAAAATATAAGAGGGCGTTGTTAGTGCAGCTGGAGATGTTGGAACGAGCAATAGTGCTAAGAAAATAATACTTGCAACCATCCCGATTAACGCTAATCCTTTTTTGATTGGTGAAATTTCACGACCTTTTTCTTCTACACCCCAAGCAAGCACTTTATAGGCTGCAAAACATGTAAAGAAATAGGCGACTGAAACACCAGTTGAAGACATATCAACAATCCAAGTGAGCGCTTCACGACCAAACCAAGGCGTTGGCAATGTAATAAGTGTGACAAACCAAATCCCCCATATTGGAATTTGATTTTTTGTCATCGTTCTGAAAAGGTTTGGCAACGCACGAGCGCGTGCCATCGAGAATAATAAACGGCTTGCAGACATATAAAAACCATTTAAGCCTGTAAAGATTCCCATCATAATTGCGATTGCCATAATGACTAAACCAATTGTGCCGAGTACATTGAAGATTACATCACCTGTTAACCATAAATCTCCACCAAAAGCGGCAGGATTTGGAAAAGTCCAAGCAGTTAAACCAATCATCACTGCGTAAATGAGGAATGAAGTGAGTAAAGAAAAAACGATGAGTAAAGTAGCTTTTCGTGGTGAAAACTCAAATTCTTCAGCAGCTTGCGGAACATTGTCAAAACCAACATAAGCCCAAGGTGCGATCGCAAGAATCATTAAAATCGAAGCGAGCGTAGATTGTTTCCCACTAAAAAATGGTTTCATATTTTGAATCGGTTCTGTCGCATTGCCAAACGTTAAAAGACCTAAAACAATTACGCCCCCAATGAGCAGCACAACGAAATAAAATTGAAGTCTCCCTGAAATGCTTGTGCCAATGGAGTTTAAAAATGCGAATCCGATGATCAGAATCGTTGAAATAATAACTTCTGGCAAATAAACATCCCAACCTGCGACAGAATATAAATAAAATTGTTGCATAAAAGAAATGTTTGAATTA
>CANSAF010000103.1 GCA_947644645.1 uncultured Sporosarcina sp.
TCAAAGAAGAGATGGTTTGGAACTTGATTGAGGAAGATAAAGAGTATTTCGCCATGTATTCAGATAATGGAACAAAACCTAAGACATTAGAAAATATTCAGCAATAATGATTTGAGTAAGAAAAAGTTTCCTAATTTGTGATAAAAAACAGCCTTTATAAACCTCGCTTTTAAGGCTAAAAAGGCTGTAATTTTTTTATAGATATTCCCGAACTTCATCCAAGCTATTAAAACCTTCGTCTCCTTCTTATTCTCTTCCTTCTTCCATTCCTTTTTTTAATCCAATCTCCATGCCTACTTCGCGTAAAATATCAGCTAATGACATTGACAGCTCGCTCCCTTCTAGAAATGTATTGCCAATTTTATCAAAACTTTCTCCTTTTGAACGAGTGTTCTTTATATAGTACTCCTGTTGAATTCCAATTTCCTTATCGGGGAATCCGGTGTGAAAAAGTCTATGAGCGATGAAAATATTCTTCATGAAAAATACTAAGAAATTATATTGGAATACAAATCTGTAATCTGAAGGGTGTAGCGAAGTAGAAACGAGGGGTGAACAGATGGAAAGAAATATCCTTGCAATTTCTGGTGGCGGTTTTTCTAAAGAAAATAAAGCCTATATTGATAAGTATCTACTAAAAATTCCTAGAAAACAGGAACCGTTAAAAATTGCGTTTATTCCAACGGCAAGTAATGATGCGCCAAGTTATATCGATAAATTTTATAAAGCTTTCAAAATGGAAGATGCGAGAATAATTGATGAAAATATCCTGAATTATTGAAGCCGTCTGCTGGTAATCAATATGTATGGCATTATCATCTCCACGTTTATCCAAGATATGAAAATGACAATTTATATTTAATGAAAAGCTGCTCTACTGAACCAGATGAATGCCCTATGTATGCAGAAAAAATATGCACTTGGATGAATTTATAATGGAAAGGATGATTTAAGTGTTTTCGTTTAAAGTTGATGAACAGATAGAAATTGAGTTACTGCAACAACATCATAAAGAAGAATTGTACGAATTGATTGACGTTAATCGGGATCATCTACGCAAATGGATGCTTTGGGTAGATAAAAGAAAGTCCGCGGAAGATTTTGAGGAAATCATTCCGATTTGGATTACCAATTACGCAAATAACAATGGGTTTGATGCAGGCACTAGATATCAAGGTAAATTAGTAGGGATGATTGGATTACATTATATTGATTGGAAAAATAAATCGACAAGTATTGGTTATTTCTTGTCTGAAGATGCACAAGGAAAAGGAATTATTACAAAAAGTGTTCAATCATTAATAGATTATATTTTCGAAGAATTAGATTTGCATAGAATCGAAATTCAATGTGCGCGCAATAATGTGAAAAGCATTTCCATTCCTAAAAGGCTAGGCTTCATACAAGAAGGAATAAAACGTGACGGGCAATGGTTATATGATCATTATGAGGATTTAATTACTTTTATTTGCTTAAAAAGCGACTGGAAGAACAAAAAGGCTAATGAACAAAGCGGTAGTGCATAATCATAAGAAGGGGATTTTTAAAGAATTGGTCATAAATTTATATATTATGGGGAAATGAAGACCCCATTGCAATAGTGATTTTCCCTAATCAGTGGAAAAATTTAAACAGATGTTGTGCCTTTTCGAAATATATATTGGAATTTGCGAAAATGGGGGGCGTGGGGCGGATGTCAGCAGAAAAAAGGAGAATAGATGATCGAAGGCGAATAAAACATAGGAAAGCGAAAGCGAAATAGGAAGGATGGATAAAATGAGATTCATCAATGAGTTGCAATATTTACTTTCTGTAGATCTTTACTCGGTGAGCATTGTTTTGGAAGCTTTACTCGTTACCGCCTGTATTTCAACAATCATTTTTCTTTTAACAAAAAAACAATATGTTTCATACCTTTCATCGGCACCAATTTTTTATGTTATTTCATGGATTGGGCATGGCTATACGCATTTTATTCTTGTCGTTCTATCAATGACGATCCAAGCTGGAATTATACTGTTTATGAGTAGCCGCAGCAGAAAATTATTATTAAATACACCGAGAAGGCTAAATGAAGATCTTAAACTTGAAGAAACGAACGGTTAGTATTTGCTAATTGACTTACTTTACTTAAAGTTTTAACGCGTTAAAACTTTAAACTGTATGGTACCGAACATCGATTTTACTAAAAAAGTATTTATTGAAAGATACAAAGGTGGCAAGTGTATGAAAAAACGTTATTTGATATCTATGGGATTTACAATTTTGCTCCTTACATTTCTAATGGCTTATGATTTCTTTCCAACATTTCAAGACTTATTGCATATTCCAAAACTAATACTCATTGGGCTTTTGCTATTGGTTTTCCTATTTAGCGGGAATCGGAAAGGCAACTCCTCTAAACTGAACTTTTGGTGGCAAATGATTTTAATGGCATATTTATTGGGATTGATGGTTCTCTTTACATTATTTGGGGGCACTTCCCAAGTTGGATTATCATTGTCTAGTCCTATTATTTGGATTTTACTAGTTTTTGGTGTTTGGGAGATCATCAAAGAATATAACAAAATGAAATTGAATGAATCGAATCTGTAAAAAGATAAAACAATATGTGTATGATTATTTCGCATCGAATCCAAAAGGCAGTGTAAAAGCCTCTCACTTTTACACTACCTTTACCTAATTATTCTGCTGAAAATACTGTGACAGCGTTTCTTTCGCCACAACTAAATTCCGACTAATATGTTGTCGCACTTCATTTTCAACTTCAACGGGATTACCTTTTTTTACAAGTTCAAAGATTTTCTCATGTTCTTTTACGGGAACGAGTGGGCTATACGTTGGATTCATATACCCGCTTAATCTTCGGTAACGTTCAATTTGCCCGTTTAGTTGTTGCATCAGTCGTTTGACTGTTTTATTACTGCTTAACGAATAGAGAACTGCGTGAAATTCACTGCCGTAAGAAACGGTATGTTCGATTCTATTTTGCTCGGCGGCAAATTTCATTAAAACTAATAAATCTTCTAACTTTTGTAAATGCTCTTCGTCCATATTGATGGTGGCTTCGCGCGCCATTAGCCCTTCAAGCACTTCTCTTGCATGATAGACTTCTTCAATTTCTTCTACAGTAATCGGCGCAACATGCATACGTCCATTCGATTGTTTAATAATCAGTCCTTCTAATTCAAGGCGATACAGTGCTTGTCTTAAGGGGGTTCGACTTACACTTAAATGAGCAGAAAGTTCTTCTTCTATTAAAATAGAGTTTGGCTCAAATTCTAGCTTAATAATCTTTTTCTTAATCTCTTGATAAGCAATATCACCCGTAGACATTCTTTTTGTTTTTGGTAATTTGTTCATATGAAAAACCCTCTCGGAATTATGATTGAATAAACTGCTGCATAACGGATGGTAATATGCCGCCGTTCATATAATATTCAACCTCCACAACGCTATCAAGTCTCACAACAACATTGAACTTTGTTTGTTCTCCGTTCAAACGTGTCACCATCACTGTTATTTCTTGCCCAGGCGTTGGAGTATGATCTATCCCAATCATATCATATTGCTCCGTACCATTCAGATTTAACTGCGTAGCATTTTCACCAGCTTTGAATTGTAATGGCAGAACCCCCATCCCGACAAGATTATTCCGATGGATTCTTTCAAAACTTTCGGCTAATACAGCTTTCACGCCGAGTAAAGCAGTTCCTTTCGCCGCCCAGTCTCTAGAACTTCCCGTTCCGTATTCTTTACCTGCAATAACAAGTAAATTACAATCCATTTCTTGGTATTTCATCGCAGCATCGTAAATTGGCATAATGTCGCCTGTTGGTAAATATTTTGTAAAACCGCCTTCTTTACCATCTGCCAATTGGTTTCGTAGTCTAACATTGGCAAACGTACCGCGCATCATGACATGATGGTTCCCACGTCTTGAACCGTAAGAGTTGAAATCTCTCGGCGAAATCCCTTGAGCGGTTAAATATATACCAGCCGGCGTTGAGAGTCCGATTTGACCTACCGGTGAAATATGATCTGTCGTAATGGAATCGCCCAATAATAGTAAAGGACTCATTTCTTTTAAGTTTTTTGCGAAATTCGCATTGGCATTTTTCGTCTTAAAGAAAGGTGCTTCTTGAATATATGATGATTTTGGATCCCATGTATACATCGATCCAGTTGGTGCATCGATTTCATTCCAACGATCATTTGTAAATAAATCTTTATATTGCTTTTTAAATAAATCCGAATGAACCGTTTCTGAAATGACAGCTTCAATCTCAGCAGAAGAAGGCCAAATATCTTTTAAGAAAATCTCGCGTCCGTCTAGATTTATTTGAATGGGTTCAGTCGTTAAATCTTTTTGTACAGTCCCCGCTAGTGCATAGGCGACAACGAGTGGGGGAGAAGCTAAATAATTTGCTTTAATGAGTGGGTGAACGCGTCCTTCAAAATTTCGGTTCCCACTTAAGACAGAAGAAACAACTAGATTTTCATCAGTAATTGCCGTTTCAACTTCTTCGAAAAGAGGGCCGGTATTTCCACAACAAGCTCCGCAACCATAACCATCAATATAAAAGCCAAGCTTCTCTAAATATGGAAGAAGTCCTGAATCTTGTAAGTATTTTGTGACGACTGTTGAACCTGGTGTTAAACTTGTTTTGACATAGGACGGTGTTAAAATTCCATTTTCCACTGCTTTTTTCGCAATTAAACCAGCCGCGATCATCACATGTGGATTGGATGTATTTGTACAACTTGTAATCGCTGCCAAAACAATATCCCCAGTCGCAAGTTCATCTTTAGAATCCTTTAAAGGAACAGAACGCTGAAGTTCTTCTTTCGGTAAATCATATCCTCTTCGATCGATTGGTTTTGTAATCGAAGCAATAAATTCTTCCTTCATATGAGAAAGACTTACTTTGTCTTGCGGTCGTTTAGGTCCTGCGAGCGTAGGTTCAATTTTGGCTAAATCAATTTCAAGTACATCTGTGAAATGAGGCGGGGTTGTTTCATCTGTTCGATACATGCCTTGTGCTTTATGGTAGGCCTTTGATTTTTTGACAAATTTTTCTCTTCCAGTAAATGCTAAATAGTCCATTGTGACATCATCAGTGGGGAAGAAAGACATTGTAGCGCCGTATTCTGGTGCCATATTGGCGATTGTCGCTCTATCGGCCAATGATACATGACGTAAAGAAGGGCCAAAAAATTCCACAAATTTCCCAACGACACCTTTTTCACGTAATTTATTCGTGACGGTAAGTGCTAAATCCGTTGCAGTTGAACCTTCAGGTAACTCGCCAACTAATTTAACCCCGACAACTTCTGGAATGACAAAGTAAAGTGGGTGACCAAGCATCGCAGCTTCTGCTTCAATGCCACCAACACCCCAGCCAATCGTTCCAAGTCCATTAATCATTGGTGTATGTGAATCTGTTCCGACTAATGTATCCAGAAAAATCTTTCCATCTTTTTCGGTAATAACAGAAGTCCCGAGATGCTCTAAATTTACTTGATGAACGATACCTGAAGCAGGGGGGACAACTCTGAAATTATCAAAAGCTTGTTGTGCCCAGCGTACGAAACGATAGCGTTCTTTATTTCTTTCATATTCAAGTTGTAAGTTTAAATCGAAAGAATTTCGGTTGCCTGAAGCATCTGTAATCACGGAATGATCCACAACAAGATCTACAGGTATTTTCGGATTCACTTTTTCGACTTCATCTGTTTTGTCTGATAACGCACTCCGTAAAGCAGCTAAATCGACAATGGCGGGTACACCGGTGAAGTCTTGTAGCACAATTCTTGCAGGTTTAAACGGAATTTCATGCCCGCTTTTTTGTGTCGTTTCCCAATTTGCAAGTAAGTGAATATGCTCATCGGTAATATATTTTCCATCAAATTGACGCAAAGCGCTTTCAAGCAAAGCTTTAATAGAGAAAGGTAAGGTAGATACCTTACCAATCCCTTTTTCTTCAAGTAGATGGAGTGGAACATAATGATAGGTTTCGTTTTCTACTCGTAGAATACTAGATGTTTCATCCTTGATTTCCGAATACTGCCTCTTGTAATCAATCATATCGTCAACCCTCATTTCTCCATTTTAAACTAAAACTGTTTTCGCAATACTCTTATCTAAGTCTTCATAGTCGAAGTACTTAATGGTTTCATAAAGTTCTTTACGTGTTTGCATTTGTTCGAGCGCATCTTTTTGTGAGCCTGTTTCTTTAATGAGGCTATACACATTTTCAATTGCTTTTGCGGCAATGCGAAGGGAAGTCACTGGATAAATGACCATTTTATAACCCCATTCTTCAAATTGCTGTGCCGTGAAATAAGGTGTTTGCCCAAATTCTGTCATATTCGCTAAAAGTGGTGCATCGACTTCTTTGGCAAATCGCTTAAATTCTTCTTCCGTTTGTAAAGCTTCCGGGAAAATCGCATCAGCACCCGCTTGCATATAAGCTTTTGCACGTTCTACCGCAGCATCGAATCCTTCAACACTTTTCGCATCTGTTCTAGCAACAATCACGATATCTGGACTTGCTTTTCGAGCTGCTAAAATTTTCTCGATCATATCATCGGTAGAAACGAGTTTTTTCCCATTTAAATGACCACATTTTTTCGGTAAATCTTGATCTTCCATTTGTACCGCCGCAACGCCTGCGTCTACTAATTCTTGAATGGTTCTTGTTACATTTAAGACGCTGCCAAAGCCTGTATCAATATCCACGAGAAGCGGAAGACCTGTTGCACGTGTAATTTCTTTTGAACGTGCCGCCAGTTCTGTCAGCGTAATTAAGCCTAAATCAGGTAAACCTAAACTTGCGGAAAAAGCAGCACCTGAAAGATAAAGTGTGTTAAATCCTTGTTCTTTCGCGAGAAGTGCAGCCATGGCGTCATGCGCACCAGGAATTTGAATAATTCCTTTATTAGATGTAAGGAGTGATCTTAATTTAGTTGTTGGATGTTCTTCTTCTTGACGGACTAACCAGCTCATACTTCAACACCTGCTTTCATTTCAAATGCTTCCACAACTTTTGTGAAATCAGTTAAGTTTTCTAGATTGTTAAGCGCTTCTAAACCTTCCACTTGTTGTGATTCTGTTATGAAGTCTTTTGTTAACTTCTTGAATTTCTCTTCAATTTGTAAATCTGTAAATGGATTTCCGCTATGACCTGCCGGATGTTTGACGATTTCCGAAAGTTTTTCTCCATTTTTTAGCGTCAGTGTAATGCGATTTGGATTGCCATCTGGATATCCTGCATTCATTTCATCTGTTACTTCGATAGACATTAAATTTTCGATACGTGTTAGTGTTTCTTGAACAGCGAGACGTTCTTTAGAGAAAGTATCAATTGTAATTTCACCGTCTTCAAGTGTAGCCATTACAATATATGGTAGAGAGTGATCGGCTGTTTCACGCGTTTCAGGAGACCATTTTTGTTGATCTTTTGCCAAAATATCATAAGCCATTTGGAAAGTTTCAACGTGAATTTTTTCAATATCATCGACTGAATCGATTTGTTTGTATAAAGCCAAAGCAG
>CANSAF010000104.1 GCA_947644645.1 uncultured Sporosarcina sp.
TGCACATAATTTGCAAATACTTTCGTTCCAAATAAATAAAGTCCAACATGAATCACTTTTCCATATAATTTGCAGTTATTTGCATGCTTTAAATAAATATTCCCATACGCTTCAATCAGCGTATCATTGCCGCCAAAAACGCCGCCTTTAATGTAGATATCGCCTGATGTGGATTGGATTTGATGGGCATTTGTAATTCCTTCTTCCAATTCAATCGAAATATCTCCTGTCGCACGAACAGAATAGCCCGGTTGCACCGTTCCTTTAATCGTCACCGCACCATTAAACCGAATATCTCCTGTATTCGGTCCGACATCTCCGTCAATTACCAATAAATGACCAACATGAATCATGCCACGTTCAAATTCAACCGTGCCACCGTGCTTTGCCCGCAATACTTCTCGGCCATTTTCTTCTGTTAAATAAACCGATTTTGCGTCATAAGCGAATGCATAATCCTTTCCGCTCGGTGCAGGAATTACTTTACCAAATAAATCCATTCCGTTATCACCTGATTGTGCTGGGATTTTTTCACCAAGCCATTCATGCTCTTCGACGGAGTAAACGAAGTTCATTTCATAATGATTTGCAGTCCCATCTTCACGTATGACCGGTTTACGCTCAGGACGCTCGATATAACGAATGACAGCGTCTCTTCCTTGTACTGCCTCTTTTCCTTTAGCAACTGTAAAAACCATGTTCTTTTCCGTTAAAAACGGTTCAATCGGTAACCTACCGAAAATAATGCCTAATTCATCCATTTTCGTCGTCAAAGCTTCAATAATGAATGATTTTTGCTCTTGAATTTCCTCAACCGTGCAATGGATGATTGCTTCTGCTTCTAATTTATCTTTTGACACGGTGATGTCAATTAATGGTCGCCATTCACCAATGACTTGCTCTGTTTCCACTTCCGTCAATGCTTTCCTTAATATTGGGAAAGATAATATTTTCAAACGCGGATGAAGACGTGTGATGAGCTCGAACTCTTTTAATGGATAGCCAAGTTTTTTTGTATTAATTAAGACATCTGTTTCTTGAACAAAAAGAGTGAAATATTCATTTTCTACGATCATCAATCGCACCCCCCTCCTTTTATCCAACCATTAATGACATACAATTGTCAATATCTTTTTACCAATTAACTTGCAATATGTTCTAATCTTATTTTATCAGCAATCATTGCGATAAATTCTGAGTTTGTCGGTTTGCTTTTTAAATGATGAACCGTGTAGCCAAACATTTTAGAAATGACTTCATAATTCCCTCGATTCCATGCGACTTCAATCGCATGTCGAATCGCTCGTTCTACTCTTGAAGGGGTTGTATTATATTTTTTAGCAATATCCGGATATAATATTTTCGTGACAGCCCCAAGTAAATCCACATCGATATAAACCATTTGAATCGCTTCTCTTAGGAAAGCGTAACCTTTAATATGTGCAGGAACGCCAATTTCTTTAATAATGGCTGTAATTGTTTTATCCAATGTTTTTTGATTGATCATCATGCCATTTTTTTCAAAGCCTTGTTTCATTTCCACTTTTTTCATACGTGCAACTTGGCGAACTTGATTGAGTAAACGATCAAATTCAAATGGCTTGAGCATGAAATACGCGGCACCAAGATTTGCAGCACGTGTCATCACATCTTCTTGTCCAAATGCTGTTAACATAATGACGGGAATACTTGTTAAACTTGGATCGCTTTTGATTGTTTCGAGTACGGCAATGCCGTCCAAATGCGGCATAATAATGTCTAGCAGCAACACATCTGGTCGGTTTTCCTCTAACATTGCCAAACAAACTTCTCCGTTATGCCCTGCCCAAATGACTTCCACTTCTGAACTTTGTTCAAAATACCCTTTCAATGCTTCGACCAATTCTTTATTGTCATCTGCAATCGCTAATTTAATCTTGTCCATTTCTATTCCCCCTAAAATATTAATCATTAAGCTGACAAAACACGACTGGATATGTTTTAATCTTTCCACTAAGTTGAATAAATAGTTTTTTACCTCAATTTGTATTATAGAACAAAAAAAATTCAGATGATACACTTTCGACAGAATATGACATGATTCATTGAAAATAGAACTGGAAATAAATGATTTTCAAAATTATTTTGCGATGCGGATGATGTAGAAATCAGTTCTTTTATTTTTTTCGACAGAAGACTCCTTTTTCAATTTTCCCGAAAAACATCACCTAAAAATAAAAGAAGTAAAAATACCCATGAACCTGTCTAGTTGGAATGAAAAATGACGTGAAACTTAGTATATTGCCATTCACAACAAAAACGAGCAGCCTAGAATACCCGCTCTCCGGCGTTCTAGACTGCTCGTCTTACTTACTGCTCGTCACGCATCGTTTCTAAAAATAACGCTGCACCTTTTTCAGGTTCATCGACGAACATATGCGTAATCGCTCCCGCAAACTTCCCTTCTTGAATGACTGGGCTGCCGCTCATGCCTTGTAATATGCCGCCAGTTTTTTCAAGTAGTCGGGGATCTGTCAGTGTGATATGGAATTGATCTTCTTCAACGCTTGTAATGTCAATGGTAAATGATTCAACTTCAGTCCCCTCGACAGTCGTAAAAATCTCGGCTTTCCCCGCTTTAATTTCATCTTTTTTCATAATTTGTAGCGGTTTCGATAAAAGATTCGACTCCGTTTCATGCCATGTGCCAAAAATACCGTAAACGATATTTTTTTCTATCGTTCCGAGCGCCTCCGTGTCTTTGACGACTGTCGAAATTTTATATCCCGGATTACCTGGACTACTTTTCCTAATTTGTTCGATTGCCGATAAATGGATTGTCCCTTCTTTAAATGAAGGGGGGGATTTGAAGGAACTGTCGATAATTTGATGACCTAAAGCTCCGTAAACTTTCTTTTTCGGGTCTACATAAGTTAATGTTCCCGTTCCTTCCGTACGATCTTTTAAAAAAGGAAGAAAACGTTTAACCGCTTCATAATCGGATGCGACTTCAAATGTTTGACCATTTCGAGAAAGCCCAAGCATCAATGATTCCGCTGCATTTGTCTTCTCCAAGATTGCTTCAAATCCGGTCAAATTATGAATGGCCGAACCATTCACTTTTTCAATGAAATCGCCAGCCTTCAACCATTCTTCATTTTGTAGCATTAAATCATTCGCCACAAAAACACCCGTTAAATCCATTTTAATGCTAATGGAATGTCCCATTGGAATTAAAGTTTCTTCGTTTGCGTATGCATTTTTCCCGCCAACTTCCACGAGAGATAAAATGACAAACAACAAAACAATAAATTTTACACGTTTAATCCATCCCATATTTCACCTCCTCGACACCATGATGCTATTGGTATGCGCGGAAGGTGAAATGTTATGAGCGGGTAAAAAAAGCAATTCAAGAAAATCTCCCCAACTGAATTACGCCATTTCTCGCTTTCGTTCAGCAGCAAGTGCGAGTAATTCATCCGCATGCTTTAACGTTAATTCTGTCGTTTCGGCTCCCGACAACATTCTGGACAACTCATTCGTCCGTTCGCGGTCATGAACATTTTCGATGGACGTCATCGTTCGCTCATTTTTCACTTCTTTTTTAATTAAATAATGTTGATCTGCCATCGCAGCAACTTGTGGTAAATGCGAAATACATAAAACTTGCGAATGTCGTGCCACCATTGCAATTTTCTCTGCAATGGCCTGCGCCACACGACCACTCACACCTGTATCCACTTCGTCAAAAATAATCGATGTAACACCTTGATGTTTTGAGAAAATCGTTTTTAATGCAAGCATCAGCCTTGATAATTCCCCACCAGAAGCAACGGCGACAAGTGGTTTTAAAGGTTCCCCAACATTTGTTGCAATATGAAAAGCAACATCATCATAACCTGTTGCATCAAATTCATTGGCTTTTTTCTGTGTAATCATCACTTTAAATGATGCTTTTCCCATATGAAGTTGTGCCAATTGCTCCATAATCGCATATTCCAACTGCTTCGCCGCTTCAATCCTTAAAATGGATAATTCTTCCGCCTCGACTTCCAAATCTTTCATAATTTGAGCAAATTTCATTTGTTCGGCATGCAATCTTTCATCACGATTGACCAATTGATCTAATTCATCGGCGATTTTATCACGGTATAATAAAATTTCTTCGATGGATTGCCCATATTTGCGTTTTAAAGAAATAAAAAGGGCAAGTCGAGTTTCCACTTCGTCTAATCTGCGTGGATCAAACTCTAAATCATCAATGACTGTCTTTAATGCATGCCCCGTTTCTTGTAATGCATAAAAACTATCCGTAACGGCTTCATACTGACTCTTTAAGCTTTGATCGACATTCGATGCATCTTCTAAGTCGCTCATCGCAGCCCCGACCCAATCCAATGCATGTCCATCACTACTAATCGCTTCATAAGCAGTATGTAAACGTTCGTAAAGTCGATTGAAGTTTTGCAGTTTACGTTGTTCATCTTCCAATGCTTCTTCTTCCCCAATTGTCAGTTGTGCTTGATCAATTTCATTTAACTGAAACGAATATAAATCGATTCTTTGTGCGACTTGCTGTTCATTTTCAGTCGCTGTTTCTAATTTTCGCTTTAATTTCGTATACTTTGTGTAAATTTCCGTATAATTTGCATAAGCTTCTTTTATTTTTTCGCCTGCAAATTGGTCAAGCAAATGAATATGTCTGCGTTCATGCATGAGTTCTTGGTTTTCATGTTGACCATGAATATCAATTAACTGACTGCCTACTTCACGCATAATCGCGATGGTCACAAGTTTTCCATTAATGCGACAAACACTTTTACCATTTGTACTCATATCTCTACGAAGTAGAATGGCTTCATCTTCAACTTCTATACCAAAGTTTTCAAGTGTTTCATAAACTGGATGATTTGGATCTTCAATGAGGAACAATCCTTCCAACTCTGCTTTTTCTTCCCCATGTCGGATAAAACCAGAAGAACCACGCCCTCCTGCAAGTAATTGAACAGCGTCAATAATAATGGATTTTCCTGCACCTGTTTCACCCGTTAACACAGTCAATCCCTTTTCAAAAGAAACATCGAGCTGCTCAATGATTGCGAAATTTCTTATCGTTAGTTCATATAACATCGTTGTTCACCACTTTCAAAGCATTGCCAGTAATTTCTCTTTCACTTCTTCAATGCGTGACTCGTCCCGACAAATAATTAAACAAGTATCATCCCCACAAATCGTTCCAAGCATTTGATCCCATTTTAAGTGATCTAATAAAGAACCGATGGCTTGCGCGTTCCCAGGCAAAGTTTTTAGTACTAAAAAATGACCCGCTCCATCAATGCTAACAAACGCATCTGTTAGCGCACGATGGAGTTTTTGTTCAGTATTGTATTCATAAACTCTTGGTAAACTATATTTATAATTCCCAGATGATGTCGGCACTTTGATTAAATGCATTTCTTTAATATCCCTTGAAATCGTCGCTTGCGTCACATCAACGCCTGATTCCCTTAAGCTTTCTACAAGTTGATCTTGTGTTTCAATTTCAAATTTGGAAATAATGTCTCGAATTCGAATATGTCGATGACCTTTATTCATAACGATTCCCTCGCATTTTCTTCATAATAGTATGTATCCATCTATGGACAATAAGAAAAGCGCGCATGTAAATTATGCGCGCTCGTTTAATTCTTTGTAAGCTTTTGAAATGAGCGCATCGAATAAATCTGCATCAAAGTTTCTCTCAGCGACTGCATCAGCTGTTAAATGGAATAAAAACTCAATATTCCCTTCTCCGCCTGTAATCGGTGAAAACGAAGCTTCACGGAGTGTAAAGCCTTCTTCAAAAGCCATTTCTGCAACGTTTTCCAACACTTCTAAATGTGTTGAACGTTCTTTGACGACGCCTTTTTTCCCAACTTTTCCTTTACCCGCTTCAAATTGTGGTTTGACCAATGCAATTACATCGCCCGATTCCACTAAAATCTTTTTTAAAGCAGGTAAAATTAAGGATAACGAAATAAAAGAAACGTCAATCGTTGCAAAAGAAGGAAGTCCCGCACCAAACAATTCAGGTGTAGCATATCTGAAGTTCGTTCTTTCCATTACAGTTACACGCTCATCTTGGCGAATCTTCCAGGCAAGCTGATTGTATCCTACGTCTAAAGCATAGCAATGCGTTGCCCCGTTTTGTAGCGCACAATCCGTAAACCCACCAGTAGATGCACCGATATCTAAGACGATTTTATCTTGGACAGTTACATCAAATACTTCTAATGCCTTTTCCAACTTCAAACCGCCGCGACTCACATATTTTAAAGCTTTTCCTTTAATCATTAACGGTGCATCTTCTGAAATTTTTTCACCCGGTTTATCGATACGCGTTTCTTCTGAATAAACAAGTCCCGCCATAATCGAACGTTTTGCTTGTTCTCTCGTATCAATTAATCCTTTTTTCACTAAAAGCACATCTACGCGCTCTTTTTTACTTTGTTCAGTCATACATTCTCTCTTTCCAACTGTTTCTTTTCAACCATTCTTTGTACTTGAATCGTTAAATTGTCCACAGTCATTCCAATTTCTGCCAATAATTGTGGTACATCTCCGTGCTCGATGAAGTAATCTGGTATGCCCATTCTTTCAATCGGCGCACCTTTATAAGAAACATCATGTGCATATTCAAGAACCGCACTGCCGAAGCCACCTGCTAGAACTGCTTCTTCAACTGTGATCATTGGCATATTCGCAGCAAATAATTGATCCAATAACTCATGATCTAATGGTTTGATGAAACGTGCATTGACTACTTTGACGGAAACGCCTTGTTCCGCCAATTGTTCCGCCGCTTGTAAAGCCATTGGAATCGTCGTACCAAATGTTAAAATCGCTGCATCTGTTCCCTCGCGTAAAACTTCCCAACTACCGATCGGAATATTTTTTAACTGATCATCTAAAGGAACCCCTACACCGTTGCCACGTGGATAACGAAGCGCAATTGGACCGCCTTCGTAATCGATTGCCGTTTTCACCATATGTTGACCTTCATTTTCATCTTTCGGCATCATAATGACCATATTTGGTAAATGACGTAAGAACGCGATGTCAAACACACCTTGATGCGTTTCGCCGTCTGCCCCGACAAGTCCAGAACGGTCAATGCCGATAAAGACATTTAAGTTTTGACGTGAAATATCATGTAAAACTTGGTCATACGCACGTTGTAAAAACGTCGAATAGATCGCAAGGAATGGTTTCATTCCTTGTGTTGCAAGTCCCGCTGCCATCGTCGTCGCATGCTGTTCTGCAATCCCGACATCAAAGAAACGTTCTGGGAATTTTTCCGCAAAAGATTCCAATTTCGAACCAACAGGCATCGCCGGTGTAATCGTCACAATCTTCTCATTCGAAACGGCAAGTTTTTCAACTGTATTTGCGATTAACCCACTCCAAGACGGCGCAGTTGCCGTTGACTTCACAAAATCGCCCGTTTCAATCTTATATGGACCTGTCCCATGCCAA
>CANSAF010000105.1 GCA_947644645.1 uncultured Sporosarcina sp.
TTTTTCTACTAACCGGATAGTATGTTTATTACAAATAATTTATTCTTGTTTTTTGTTCTTTTCTATTCAGCCAACTGTCAAAACCAATTTCCCCATCGTTTTTCTTCCTTGAAGATCTTGATGTGCTTTTTCAGCTTCTATTAATGGATAAGTACCGCCAATTGTTAATTTCAATTTGCCTTCTCCCACATATTGCAATAATTCTTCAAAACTACTTTGATAAAGTTTGGGATTTTTCATAATTTGCGGTAGGAAAAAACCAATGACCGACTGATTTCGACGCATAAGCCCACCAGCGTTCAAGTTGGCTGGCTCGCCGCTTGCTGCACCAAAAATAACAAGGCGACCGAAAGCTGCTAAACATGTTAAAGTTTTGTTGAAAACCTCTCCGCCAACCATTTCTAACGCTACGTCTACTCCTTTACCATCCGTTAATTCGCGAACCTTTTTCTCCCATCCTTCTTCTGTATAATTAATGAGATGATCTGCTCCTAGCGCTTTTGCATGGTTTAATTTTTCTTCACTACTTGCCGTTGCAATCACTTTTCCCGCACCAAAGATTTTTGCCAACTGAACAGAAAGCGCCCCGACTCCGCCAGCTGCCGCATGAACAAGAACCGTTTCTCCTTTTTCAATTCTTCCCATCGTTTTTAAAATATGGTAAGCGGTTTGTCCTTGTAGTGGAAGCGCAACAGCTTGTTCAAATAACACATCATCTGGCACTGCTGTCCCCATCATTTCATGAAGTTTGACATATTCTGCATAGCCGCCGTTTTCAATTAGCGAAACGATACGCGCACCTTTTTGAAAGCGCTTTACTTTTTGTCCTACTTCAACGACAACGCCTGCAATTTCCGCCCCCGGAATAAACGGTAAAGTCGTTGGTACGACATATTTCCCTTCACGTCTTGCCGTATCTGCATAATTAACACCAATTGCTTTCACTTCAACTAAAACTTCATGATCACCAATTGCCGGTCGCTCAACATCCTTAAATTGTAAAACTTCTGGTCCACCGAATTTTTCAAATTGAATTGCTTTCATCATTTTTTACACTCCTCTAAACAGAATATTGTTCCGCATCGTATATAGCTGCGGCAATTTCACGTTTTTTATTGGTTACTCCATCTGCTAGGAAAGTCATCATTTTTTGTTGTAAGATATTGTATAAATGATTTCTTTTCTCCCTATCTGCTTCTTCAGCAAATAATTTTTTAGCAAGCATTTCAGCCGCCAGTAATTGCTCACCAATAAATACTTCTGCCAATTGAATTTTCAATAAAGATTGTTCAACATCTGTTTCTTCAATCGATTTTACTGTTCGTAGAAGTACAGATTCTGCTGCATATAAACCAATTGCCAAATCTGCTATTTTTAAAAGTGCTTCCTGCTCATGAACAACTTGATCTCCAAATTTCTCCAAAACGATGGAAGCAGATATGAGTAAAAGACTTCGAATCGTCGCGACTGCTTCTTGTTCACGTGTTAACTCACCTGTTGTTGGCATATCCGTTTTTTCAATGATTTTTAAAGCATCTGTAAATAAACGTTCGAGTTCTCCTTCATTTCTTACAACTTCTTTAAAAAATGCCATCGGAATGAGCAAACGATTAATTTCATTTGTCCCTTCAAAAATTCGATTAATCCGTGAATCACGATACATTTGTTCAATTGGATATTCTTGGATAAAACCGTAACCTCCGTGAAGTTGCAGTGCTTCATCAACAACACCGTCTAACGTTTCCGAACCATATACTTTACAAATTGCGCACTCACTCGCATATTCCATCATGCGTTTCTTAATCAGTTCATGGTTTTCGGAAGTATCTAGCCCGACTAATGCTTCTTCTAAATAAGCAGCCGTTCGATATTGAAGCGATTCTGCCGCATATATACGTGTCGCCATATTGGCAATTTTTTCTTTCGTAGCTGCGAAATTTGCAAGTGATTGTTTGAATTGCTTGCGCTCATTTGTATAAGAAATTGCCAGTTTAAGCGCTTCTTTAGCGCCTCCCATACAAGCCGCGCCTAAATTAAATCGTCCTAAATTCAAAACATTTAAAGCAATATGATGTCCTTTACCAATTTCTCCGAGTAAATTTCGTACAGGGACTTCGCAGTTTTCCAAAAACATGGCTGTCGTCGAAGAACTTTTAATCCCCATTTTCTTCTCTTCAGGCCCTAAGCGAATTCCCGGGAAATCTTTTTCAACAATAAAAGCAGTAAATGCTTCGCCGTCTACTTTTGCATAAACAATAAACGTATCTGAAAAATTGGCATTGGTAATAAACATTTTCGAACCATTCAACAGATAATGCGTACCTGCTTCATTTAAAGTGGCCGTTGTTTTTGCTGATAATGCGTCTGATCCCGCAGAAGGCTCTGTTAAACAATAGGCCCCGATAAATTCACCCGAAGCAAGTTTCGGTAAATAATACTCCTTTTGCCAATCCATTCCAAAATACGTGATCGGTAAAGTGGCGATACAAGTATGATTCGAATGCGCAACACTATAACCACCACCTGCCCCTAAAGCTTCACCTACAACGCCTTTACTTATTTTATCTAAACCTAATCCACCGTACTTTTCTGGGACACTATGTGCCAATAAACCGAGTTCACCGGCTTTTGTTAACAATGATTTCACCAACTGAAAATCTTGTTTTTCAATCGCTTCATTATTTGGCTTCACTTCTTTTTCCAAAAATTTTTTAGCGGTTTGTTGAATCATTAATTGTTCTTCAGACAAATCCTCCGGCGTGAAAATAGATTTATTTATAGATGATGTACGAATAAAAGAACCACCTGCGTATCGTTGATCAGTTCGTTGCATATTATTCATCCTTTCACAATCATATTGCCGTTCTTTAGTTGTGGAACAATTTTCATAAAATCTTTTTGACTGGCAAACTGGATTTCTTCTGCAAGTCCCATCGTGTTTAACATTTTTCCCGTTTCTGATAGACTTAAAATCTTTTCGTGTTCTTCTTTATTTTGCTCATAAAATAAAAAAGCAGTTTGTGCAGCATCTGTTAATGTCCATCCATTATGTTTCTGCACTAATTCGCTGACTAAACAACCTGCCCCGTAAAAATCTTCCATTGCTAATCGCGCATTCGTTCCACCTGCACAAACGAGTAAAACTTTATGACCTGCATGCTGTTCTATAACTTCCTTTGCTACAGCATTTGCATTGATTAGTGATGCTGCGTAAACTTCTTTGGCGTGCGCTACTTTTTTTATCGCGACTGTCCCGTTTGTAGTCGATAAAATAATCGTTTTCCCACGGGCAATTTCTCGTAAGTGAGTCGGCAATGGATCGACAAAGCCTTCAATCGTTGCCCCGTCGTATTCCCCCGTCACAATGACTTCACTTTCTTTAAAATTCTCCGCAAGCGCCAATGCTTCTTTCCCATCCAAAACAGGAATCACTTTTTTCGCGCCACTGTCTAACACCGTTGCAATTGTCGTAGTCGCTAATAACACATCAAAAACGACAACAATCGTCTCTTCATCGATTTTCTCAGGTTGTATATCTTCTTTTGCTAAAATGACATGTAAAGTTGGCTTCATCTTATTTTTCATCGAACTTGTCCCGTTTCATTCAGTGCATGACGAACAAGACGCTGGGCAAATTTATCCATATGTTTAAAGCGCGCATCTTTTGTTTGACCTTTCGCATAACGATAATAAATTTGTTGACAAATGACTGCGAGTTTAAAATAAGCAAAAGTAATATAATAGTGAACTGACGAGACATCACGCCCACTTTTCTCCGCATACTTTCTCACAAATTCTTCTCTTGTATAAAAACCTGGCTGGCTCGTCAATGATCGCCCACCTAAACCTTGTTGTAAAGCTGGTGGATCATCCGCCTGCATCCAATAACCCATCGCCACACCAAGATCTGCTAATGGGTCACCCACAGTCGTCATTTCCCAATCAAATAACCCAACCATTTGTTGATAGTCTTCCGAAAACATCGCGTTATTCAATTTATAATCATAATGAATAATCGTCGGTTCTGGTGACTTCGGCAAATGTTTTTGCAACCAATCTGTTAACTCTTTCACTTCCGCAATGTCGGCCGTTTTCGCTTTCTCATAACGTCCAATCCAACCATGAACTTGTCTTTCTAAAAAACCATCAGGCTTCACCATTTTTTCAAGCGGTGTTTTTTTATAATCAATCGCATGGAGTGCCACCAATTGATCCACCATGATTTCCGATATACGCTCACCGAGTAATGCTTCGTTCTCTGTACCTTCTGGAAACGCTGTATCCAACACAATACCTTTTCGTCTCTCCATTATAAAAAATGGACGTCCAATAATCGCTTCATCATCCGAAAATACAAGTGGTTTTGGTGCAACTGGAAATACTGGATGTAGCGCAGATAAAATTGTAAATTCTCTTTCCATATCATGTGCTTTTGGTGCAACAGGTCCGAGTGGCGGACGTCTTAAGACAGCCTCCCAGTCGTCAATTTTTAGCGCATACGTTAAATTCGAATGCCCTGCACCGAATTGTCGTATTTCAAGCTCGCCTTTCGGTAAATCTTTTATATTCTCATAAAGGAATTGCAATAATTTTTCTTGATTCAATTCTTCTCCTACGCGCACAGGAATTGTATCTGACATACCCATCACCTCTTTTAATTATGCACGCCGTATAAAACAAAATCTGCGTACATTTTTGCCAGTTCATCTAAAGAAATTTCGCCCTCCACATCCACCCAATTATACGTCCAGTTTGTGACGCCCAGTACTGCGAAAGAAATCATTTTGGGCTGTAAATCTTGACGAAATTCTCCATTTTTTCTTCCATCTTCCAATACTTGTTCAATCACTTGACGAAACTTCGAACGTTTCGCTTTAATTTTTTTCGTGTTCTCCGGCGATAAATTTCGCATTTCGCGTAAATAAATGACACCGTCCGCTTGATGAAATTGAATATCACCAATTAAGAGCCCAATAATATCTGTAATCGTCTTTGCAGCTGTTTGTTCTTTATGAATAATTTTTCGTTGGCGTTCTAGTAAATCATCAATATATCGTTCATGAATATCCATTAAAAGTTCTTCTTTACTTTTAAAATAGTAATAGAATGTTCCTTTTGTTACTTCGAGTGAGTCGACGATATCTTGTATGGATGTTTCACTAAATCCTTTCTCTTTAAATAATTGAACACTATGCTTTGTAATTTTGTCTTTCATCGACTTCACAACCTTTTCTTTTTTCGAGCCTTATAAGGCGTTCATTCCGCCGTCAACGACTAAAGTCTCTCCCGTCACATAGTCCGATGCTTTAGATGCTAAAAATAATGCAGCCCCTTTTAAATCTTCTTCCGATCCAAATCGATTGAGTGGCGTTCTTTCTAGTATAAAATCTTCATTTTTTTCAATTAATACTTGTGACATTTTCGTTGGGAAAAATCCTGGTGCAATCGCATTGACATGAATATTATGTTGTCCCCATTTCGCAGCTAAATCTTTTGTAAAAGTAATGACCGCGCCTTTACTTGTGTTATAGCCAATCGTATCCATAAAGCGTGGATCTGTTCCCATTAACCCCGCCACTGAAGCGATATTAATGATTTTGCCACTTCCTTGTTCAATCATTGTTTTGCCAACTTCTTGACTCATTAAAAAAGTACCTGTTATATTGACATCGAGCACTTTTTGCCATGCTTGTAACGGCATATCGACCGCTTTTGCACCCCAAGATGCCCCACTATTATTGACTAAAATATCAATTCCGCCAAATTGTTGTTTAACTTCTTCCGCAACTGCTTTGACATCATCTGGATTCGTCACATCGCAAGCAAGACCAATCGATTTTACGCCTAAAGCAGTTAATGTTTCACTCATTTCTTCACAAGCTTCTTTTTTTCGAGAGCAAAGCACAACATTGGCTCCAGCTTCCGCAAAAGCTGTCGCAATTTGTGCCCCCAGCCCTCTGCCGCCACCTGTTACAATCGCAGTTTTACCTTCGAGATTAAATAAATCCAATACAGACATCTTCATTCCTCCCTTTTATTTGTTATATTTACGTAGTTCTAATCTAGCAAGTTGATTGCGGTGCACTTCGTCAGGTCCATCTGCTAAACGTAATGTTCTTGAATTCGCCCAAGAAGCTGCTAAACTGAAATCTCCACTAACACCTGCACCCCCAAATGCTTGTACCGCCCGGTCGATGACACGAAGCGCCATGCTCGGGGCAATGACTTTAATCATCGCGATTTCTGTTTTGGCTTCTTTATTACCAACCGTATCCATCATATAAGCCGCTTTTAATGTGAGTAATCTTGCTTGCTCAATATCAATACGAGAATCTGCAATCCACTCTCTGACGACGCCTTGATCGGCTAATGTTTTACCAAAAGCAACGCGTTCTTGTACACGTTGACACATTTGCTCTAAAGCTCTTTCAGCTGCACCAATTAAACGCATACAATGGTGAATTCTTCCTGGCCCTAGACGACCTTGTGCAATCGCAAATCCTTTTCCTTCCCCCCACAGCATATTGCTCGCAGGTACGCGCACATTGTCAAATGTCAGTTCTCCGTGTCCATGTGGTGCGTGGTCGTATCCGTAAACTGAAAGCATTCGTTCAATTTTGACGCCAGGTGTATCGAGTGGCACAAGAATCATAGACTGCTGTTCGTGACGAGGTGCATTTGGATCGTTTTTCCCCATGAAAATAGCAATTTTACAACGCGGATCCCCCGCACCCGATGTCCACCATTTGCGACCATTCAACACATATTCATCGCCATCTCGCACAATGCTCGATTCAATATTTGTCGCATCACTAGACGCCACATCAGGTTCTGTCATCGCAAAACAAGAACGAATATCGCCGTTTAAAAGCGGTTCTAGCCATTTTTTCTTTTGTTCTTCGGTTCCATAACGAACGAGCACTTCCATATTTCCCGTATCTGGTGCATTACAATTAAATACTTCCGGACCGATTGGCGAACGCCCCATAATTTCACAAAGCGGCGCATATTCCAAATTCGTCAATCCAGCACCTAGATCACTTTCAGGTAAAAATAAATTCCACAAACCTTCTTTTTTCGCTTTCGCTTTTAATTCTTCAATTACGGGCGGTACTTCAGCCCAACGATCTTTTTGCTGCGATAATTGTTCTTCATACACAGACTCATTCGGATAAACATGCTCCCCCATGAAAGCGTTTACTTTTTCGATTAATTGTTTCGTCTTTTCTGAGTAAGAAAAATTCATTTTCATTTCCACCTTTCAAATAAAGTACTAACCGGTTGGTATGTTTAGAATAAATAGAATCTTCTATATCTTATATTTAATGTTTTTTCCTGTCAAGCATTCTATGACTC
>CANSAF010000106.1 GCA_947644645.1 uncultured Sporosarcina sp.
CATCCACCAATTTAAAAGAGAGAATACAATTGCAGTCAAAAAAGCGTTGAATAATAATGGTAAAATGAGTAATTCAATTGTAACGATTAAATAATTGGGGTGACGAATCAGCTGATAAGGTCCTTTTTTCACGATATTTGCATCCGGTAAAATGATTATTTTCGTATTCCAAAACCTACCAAGGGAATATAAGCACCATACTCTACCAATTTGAATGAGCAGAAAAAGGGGAAGTAAAATTCCCCATAAAGGTGAAACCCCTGAATTGAAAAAAATAGTCTCTGAAAATAAAGCGATAAAAAAAGAACTATGCAATAAAATCATGAAAGGATAATGTGAAGCGCCGACTTCATAGCCACCTTTTTGAAGCATCCATCGTTCATTTCTTTTTGCGATGATTAATTCAATAAGTCTTTGGAAAATGACAAAGCTGATTAAGTAAGTACTCACTCGTTTCACCCCTCATTCCCATCGTAATAATAAAAGTTCACCGCAGAAACCGGGACCTAATGCTGCCATTAAACCAATCTCTTTAGATTGTGGATTATTCTCTAAAAATTGTTTGAGTACATATAAAATTGTAGGAGAAGACATATTCCCATAGTTGCGTAAGATTTCCCGGGAAATAATTGTCTTATTTTGTTGGAAATGAAGGGCTTCTTCATAAGCAAATAATACCTTTTTACCCCCAGGATGCGCGATAAAATGTTCGACATCATGCTCAGTCAAAGCATATGTTTCAAGAAATTCATGAACGAATGGTCCGAGCCATTTCGTAATGATTGCTGGAATACTTTTAGAGAAAATCACATGAAATCCATTGTTTTGTACATCCCACCCCATCACATCTTCGGAATTAGGCATAAATTTAGAAGCTGTACCGATGATTTTAGGTTTTGGCTTCGTCGTATGAATTGCTGAATCTTCACCTGTTACAAGCGCACAAGCAATGCCATCTGCAAATAACGAAGCGCCAATTAAGTTACTCTTCGTATAGTTTTCTTTTTGGAAAGTTAAACTACAAAACTCAATCGCTAAAACGAGTACATTTGCTTGTGGGTAGGCAAGACAATATTCATAAGCACGGCTTAACCCTGCCGCTCCTCCAGCACAGCCAAGTCCCCAAATCGGGATTCGCTTCGTATGTGTGGAAAATGGCAATTCATTCATAATGCGGGCTTCGATACTAGGTGTTGCGATTCCGCTACTGGAAATATAAAAAATAGCATCAATCTCAGCAGGTGAAATCGGTCTATCAAGTTGTGTTGGATTGTTTAAACATTTTTGAATGGCTTGTACGCCGTAATTAACTGCATGTTCAATATATAATTGATTTCTTTCTTCAAAATCATGCGTTTCGCGATACCATTTGAGGGGCATACATAAATAACGTTGATCGATTTCACCATTATCGAAAACTTTTAACAGTCTTTCGATATTTTTAAAGTTGTTTTTGAATAAAGCATAGGTTAATTTTTCAGCATCAGATTGCTGCACAGAATAAGTTGGGTTTACAGTACTGACAGATGCAATAATTGGCATAGAATGCTCCTTTATAATTCAATAATATCGAAAAGAAATGTAATTGAATGTATGATAAAAAAAAGAAGTCTATTCATTGGAGGAGGAAGAGAAAGATGGAAATCATTGAAACGCCTTATTTATTGGAAGAAAAATCTAAGCATATTACCAAATTATTAAAGCTTGAAAATGTATTCATTGCAAATATTCAGTTGAAAAAAGGCGAAATAGTTGCTGAACATGATTCAAAAAAAGAAGTCATCATTGCTGTTCGAAGAGGTGCAGTTTCATTTGATGTAGAAGGTAAAGAAGTTGTTGTCACACAAAATAATTTACTACATATGGCACCGCTTGAAAGGCATAGTTTGCTTGCGGTGGAAGATACTGATTTACTCGTGATTCAAGTAACACCATAAAAAACTGTCTAGAAAGTTTGAAAAGGGGCTTTCTAGACAGTTATTTTTTATTGATCGCTCAATGATGCGCAAAGTTTTGTAAAACTTACTTTAAATCTTTCATTATTTTCTTTAGAACGTTTTTTGGGACCACGTAAACGTCCACCACTCATTCGAATTTTTTGTGCTTGATGTCGTGCGTATAATAATTGATCGATATTGTCATTTGTATATAAGCGTCCATTTTGGTCAATCGGATGCCCTTGCTTGGCCAACACCATAGCGGCTAAACCATAATCTTGGGTGACGACAATATCATTTTTTTGTACGCGATTGACAAGAACAAAGTCGACTGCATCGGCTCCTTTAGAAACAATAATCGTTTCCGCCCCTTCTCGGTGAATTTCATGCGCTGTATCACAAATTAACGTACATTTAAAATTGAACAAATTCGCGATTTGAATTGTTTCGCTAACTACAGGACAACCATCCGCATCTACAAAGATTGCAGGCATAAAATCCGCCCCTTTTTGTTATTTATATTCCATCATACCTTTTTGTAGACCAGTTTTGAATGTATTTACATGAAAATCGTTTCGGATGAATGAAAGAAGGGTATTTTAAATACAAACAGACAGTATATAGGAGGCGCTTTTTATGTTTAAAAAACCTGAAGATGTAAGAATGACAAAAGAAGAATCAGAAGCGTATGGACGGATGATTGGTGAACAAAGTGCAAAGTTTGAAAATGTTGAAGTTGAATCGGAAGCGATAGTTAATGAAGAAAGTCATAAGCGAGCAAAGTTATCAGAAGAAGAAATTATAAAACGTGTCGGTGCCCAAAATTTTGAAAACATGAAAGATGATGAATCAATGGGCTCCATCAATAGCTAATCCTACTTTAGAAAGCCTAAATGCGGGCTTTCTAAGGCGGATCGCGGTTTTGCATGCATGGAGTAGATGTGATTGTTTGCCCTCGAGGGGTCGTAGCGAATAGGACCGAATATGTACAAATTGACGTGTAAAACAAACGAAACGAATCTCCCAACGAGGAGCTGTTCAGAAAGTCACACCCTTAGACTTTCTGAACAAGCTATCTCTTTGGAAGATTACGTGAATATAGATTTTATATAAAAAGGATGAAATAAATCTTTATTAGATGTAAAATAAAGACATGGACTTCTTTCATCAACAAAAGAATTTTCATTATTATAATATAGTAAGGGGTAGGACCATGACTGTCGTAAGAGATTTCTTTATTGGTGTATCTAAAAATGATTTTTTAAATGATGCAGCAAAAAAATATGGTTTAAAACTTGGCGCACAAAGCGTTGTTGCTGGTACAACTGTTGAAGAGACAATGGAAAGTATTAAAACATTAAACGCTCAAGGTTTATCATGTACAATTGATAATTTAGGAGAGTTTGTTTTTGAAAAAGAAGAAGCACTCGCAGCGAAAAAGAATATTCTTGCGGTAATTGAAGCAATTCATGAACATGATGCAGATGCACATATTTCTTTAAAGCCTTCACAACTAGGATTAGACATTGATGTTGAGTTCTGTACTGAAAATTTAGAGGAAATTGTAAGCGCTGCCGCGAAATATAATATTTTTGTAAACTTTGATATGGAAGATTATCCACGTCTTCAACCTTCTTTAGATATCGTTGAAGCGCTTTCAAAGAAATACAATAATGTTGGTACGGTTATTCAAGCTTATTTCTATCGTGCTGAAGAAGATTTAAATAGATATAAAGATTTCCGCTTACGTATTGTAAAAGGGGCTTATAAAGAGTCTGATGAAGTTGCTTATCAAGACAAAGCGGATATCGATGCAAACTATATTAAACTAATTGAATGGCATTTATTGAATGGTAAATTTACTTCAATCGCGACACATGATCACCATGTGATTAATCATGTAAAGCAATTTGTGAAAAACCATAATATTTCTAATGATAAATTCGAATTTCAAATGTTATTCGGATTCAGAACAGATATGCAGCAACAACTTGTAAAAGAAGGATACAACTTCTGTACATATGTTCCTTTTGGAAATGACTGGTTCGGTTATTTCATGCGCCGCTTAGCTGAGCGTCCGCAAAACTTAAACCTAATGGCAAAACAAGTATTTAACAAGAAAACAAATACGATGATTGGTCTTGCAGCAGGTGCATTTATTTTAGGACGTTTAACAAAGAAAAATAAATAATTTAAAAACTTCTTGGGCAGACTTGTACTGTTCAAGGAGTTTTTTGTTTTTATGAATAGTTCAGTTAATTCGCTATTGGAAGATAACTAGGCCAGATGTTATGATACATAGTGGAAAGATTATTTATTTTAAGGGGCGAATGAAGATGTCAAACAACGTACAAATTATATTTGAATCGAATGCACTGATTACCGCAAATTTAGCGGCGAAAAACTTTGTTGAAAATCATGTAGGAGGACATTGTTCAGTATTACTGGAAGGTGCTCATCTCATTGTTTTGAAAGAGAAGTCAGCTTATACGACAGAAAAAATTCGTTCAATTGCAGGGGAAGTCGCAAGAGATTTAAGTAATCGCAAAGTGGAAAAAGCATCTGTTTCGGCTTTAGATTTACTTGAAGGCTTTAAACAATTAGAAGGAAATGACATCGTCACTGCATTTGTGGAAGGTTGGACATTGGGTACTTATCAGTTTACAAAATATAAGCCAAGCGCAAAACCTTTCGCCACAAATTTAGAAGTGACTGAAAATCAAGAAGGTGAAAAAGCTGTAGTGACTGGTGAAATTCGTGCGGAAGCGACGGCTTTTTCTCGTGATTTAATGAATGAATTGTCAAATGTTTTAAATCCAGAAACGTATCCAAGAGTATTGACGGAAAAGTTTTCGGGCACAGGTGTGGAAGTAAATATCTTAAATCAAGCGAAACTTGAAGAGATGGAAATGAATGGTGTTTTAACAGTTGGACGTGGCAGTAAGTACGCACCGTCATTTGTTGAACTGGTTTATAAAGGAGATACGACAAAACCACTTGTTGCACTTGTCGGAAAAGGCGTGACATTTGATACGGGCGGAATTAGTTTGAAAAGCGGTAAAGATTTAAGCGATATGCGCATGGATATGGGCGGATCGGCTGCTGTGGCGGGTGCGATGCTATTACTCGCAAAATCAAAAGCACCAGTAAATGTTGTCGCTTTAATTCCAATGGTGGAAAACACACCAGATAATACTTCTGTTTTACCAGGAGAAGTCATCGCATATAAAAATGGAAAAACAGTTCAAGTCGGCAATACAGATGCTGAAGGACGTCTCATTTTAGCGGATGCATTAATTCGTGCGGGTGAATGGCATGCAGAATATATTGTTGATATCGCTACATTAACAGGAGCGGTGGAAAATGCACTTGGACCATCACTTGCTGGTGTCTTCGGAGATGAGAAATTATCAGCAGAATTAAAAGAAATTGGTGATGAGAACGGAGATTTTGTATGGCCATTGCCATTATTTGATGCTTATGATGATTCACTTGCAAGCGATTATGCAGACATGAATAATATTAGTTCAATGAATACAGCAGGTTCAATTACAGCAGGTCTATTCCTTCGCCGTTTTGTACCAGAAAACAGCAAGTGGCTTCATGTAGACATGGCAGGTGTAATGGAAAAAGCGAAAGCAACAGGTTACTACGCAAAATCCGCAACAGGCTACGGCGCAAGACTACTAGCAGACTTTACAGTGAAAGTTTCCAAATAAAGTTTAAGTCCTTAGGCGATGCAGCATATAAGGAGAAACTCAAAAGGTTTTTCGCCAAACAGTCGCAAGCAGCGCCCAACAACCCAAACTACCAAAAACAACCCAACGCGAGCCGCCCCCAAAAAGTCCGAACTTAGACTTTTTGGGGGCAGGCTCCCTTTAATTGCAAACAAGAATCTGTCTAATAAATGTGCTTTTCTTCGCTTCACAACGGTCAACAATTGTTAAATTTGCGTTGTGAATCATATCATCCACTGTGTCAATCGTCGCGATCACGACTTTTTTCGCAATTCGCCTTGCCTCGATTAAAATATTTTGTTGATCTTCTGGAGAAGCGCTTGTGAAAATATTGTAAGGCATATCAATAATCGCGACATCGTATAATTCTGTAACATCGGCAATTGGTTTTGTCGTGACTTCACAAGAATAACCGAAATGCGCAATATTTTCTCGTGTGTGTTTTACAACGAGCCAATTAATATCACTGCCAACAATATCAAAATCCATCGAAAGGGCTTCGACCAAAACATTGCCAATCCCACAACAAGGATCAATGAGCTTCACACTTTCGGGAAAAGGCGCCGCAATATTAGCAACGGTACGCGCGAGTTGTGTGCTTAGCGCCGTGGAATAACTATGCGGTTTATTTTTATGCTTCAATGAAACAGCTTTACTTTCGGTGAATTTTCCAAAATACCAATGTTCATCGATTTGTACAAAGCCAAAAACAATTGCTGGATTGTCTAAATCGGGTTCTCCCTTTATTTGTAAGCCGATTTCTCGTTCGATTTTTCTACGATCGTCTATTTCCATTTTGGGTGTAGAATTTAAAACAGTTGTATTTAAAGACATTACTTTAAAAGTCTCTTCGGCAAATTGGAAATCGACCGCTTTTTCAACAAGTGTTTGCCAATCTTTTGCTTCGAATAAAACATCCAATCGTCCTTTAATAAACGTACTGCGGTTAGGTTTAATCGCTATTGAACTGATGAGGACATTGGTCGTGGAATGTTCGCCAAAAAACGCACGCATTTCTAAACGACATAAATCTTCATCGTCTCGATGGCGCGCATAAAGGTAAATAAATTGATTTTCGCTCATTTTGTCTCCTCGATTGTTTCAACCATTTTAAAGACAAATGCATAAATGAGTTCATATGCTTCCAGTAAAGTCATATCATCTCGAAAACCTTCGATATAATTAACCGCAAGATTCATATTCCATAAACCATCTTGTCCAGAAAATGAAACGCTAAATTTGCCTCTTTGATCCACTAAATTTTCTTCTAAATACGCTTTAATCGCAGCTTCATATTTTTGTTTCATTTTTAAGCCGAATAAAGCCGTATATGTGCCAAAAACATCATCAACTTCCAATGACAAAGCATCGATGCCAACAAGATCAAGTGATTGGTCTTCAAGATAAACAAATTCGCGTAAATGTGTTTTTAAGTGCTCAAGTTTCTCATCCAAAAAAATTGCCGTTTCAACAATGATTAGGTTCACTGTTTCTTTTTCGCAACGCTCAATATAAGCATTTTTAAAGCGATTTTCTTTTTCAATGACTTCAAGCGTTGCAGGGATTAACTGATGCTTTTCTGCATAAGCTTTTTCCTCTTTATATTATTCGATTTT
>CANSAF010000107.1 GCA_947644645.1 uncultured Sporosarcina sp.
ATAATCTTCCGTCCTATAATTATTATACGAATAATTTAGCGCTGTGCCAAAATAATCGTATTCAAAACGCTTCATATTGTCGACATTCTCACGAGCTGTATGCACTGCAAGCGCAACGATCTTCTCTTCATAACGATCATAAATTCGGTAAAAATATTGAAACATTCGCCGAGAAAAATCCCCTTCCTTCGAACTTTGAACTTCCACATGAACCAAAACCCACTTTTTCACACCATTTTTCAACTGCACCTTCACCAATTGATCCGCATAACGCCGTCCTTTTTTCTCGTCAACGACTTCCTGAAATAACTCCTTATCCAAAAACTCCACATCATGCGAAAAATCGATTTCCTCGTGCAACTCCGGCATAAAAAACTGTAAAAAGTCTTCAAACAATTCCCCAATAATCTTCTTCCAAAGCCCGTCCTGATCCACTTGTTTCTCCTTATACGAATCCCCTTCTTTTTCCCTTACAAACGTAATCATCCAACAAAACACCTCCATTTTCCTGTTGTAAAGTGAAACTTCAATCAATCGGGCATTTACAGACAGTAGATCCCAAAAGTGGGAGTCTCATCGCCTCTTAATGCGGGATAAAATGACCATATCATGCATTCGGTAGTCTGTAAATCGCGTCAAATCAACGAAAACGAAGTTATCTCGTGAGATAATTAAATTATTCATCGCAGAAAAATAGAAAAACCCCCATGAGAGAGGATTCGTAAAAATGCAAAACAGAATTATCTTTGTCGAAAAGTTTTTAAAAAATAAAAAACAACTCCGATAATATACTAGAGTTGTAATCTTTTATAAATATAATGACGCATTTATGTAAACTTTCCACTTATAAAATTCTTCCATAACACATTTTGATACAGCGCACGATATGTCATATTTCAGTCTCCCTATCCTTACATTTTCCCTTGTGCAATCCACTGTCTAATTCGTAAACTTCCAAAAAGAGACACAATAAATAATGTACTCAATAGCCCAATCCAGTAAGGCATCATCTGAATTTCTTTCAGTCCACTTAAATTCATTAGTACAAATAATAAAACAGCGATAAACATTAGGTAACAAAAGACATTCGGAATTATCCAGATTATCCTTAATTTCTTATTCATCATACATCCCCCAGATTCATTTGTGAGGCTTTAATCGTTGAACTCCTTAAATAATAAAATTGCTTATCCACTTTTAAATATAATTGCCTATAACTGCAAGAAGGCTTTCCTTACAATCGATATGGTAAACTGTTATCCAATATTATCTTCCCGCTCCGGACTCCATTTTCTCAGGTCTAACATTTGAAATAACGATACTGATTAATGCTAATATATTCAAGCCGAATAACACCCAATTGTAAATCGTTGTAGCGCCTTCCAAAAGGTACGTGCCATACCTTATCGTATTAATACTTAGAACAATAATTAACAAGATCAAAAACTTAGTATTCATCCTTTTTACACCTCAACAATTTTATAATCTGACTCGTTCAACCAATCATTCTTTCTTATTTTCATACGTTTTCATCGCCCAGTCTACCAACAAATTAACTAAAGCAACTGCAATGGAAAGACCTATGTTCTCTAACCAATGGATTTCCGAATTTGATATCCATTTCCATGCAGTGATCAAAACAAAAAATAGTAAAGCAAATGTTATACTTTTTCTCACCAAAACAAACACCTCAATCATTTTGCATTTCGGTTCTATCAACAAAATGTCCTGATTTACACTAAGACGACATCGCTTTATTTTTCTTTGTTAAAAAAGATGTCAGGAAATAAATCATCACAACAAAAATCATCATTCCCACTGTTTCAAACAAAGTGTAACTTCTAAAAAACTGAGTAAATCCCCATATAAAAATACATAGTAAAAATATTTTTATAAAATCCTTAAAATGCATTGGAAACCCTCCTCTCATGCTATCAAAAACACCCCTCAAGCATTATAACCAAATGAAATTGTAAAGATAAAAGCCATTAAAGCCAATATAAGCATCAGCACACATAAGCCAATCACAACTGCCACTAAACTTTTAGACAGATCAGCACGATTTTTCCACACAGAAAACCATAAAAACAAACTGACCAATATAACAGCTGTAAACACAGCAAGTATTACGAAACGTTCTTGAATCATGATCCAAAAATCCATTGTCAATCTCCCTTCTCACTCTTAATAAGTTGACGCATTAGGAAAAGAAAGATTTCCCATCACTTCTGAAAATAAATCTTTTATCTGTACAATTAATCATTTTTCACAAGACACAGATGACCAGAAATTTCCCTTCGTCACAACGACATTTTCTTCACCGAAATCAGCAAAGCATTCTTCGATAATCGATTGATTTGCTTGATGAGTATTTGTCAGTTTCATGAAAAATATCACTCCAGTTGTTACAATCATCATACTTATAAGTACTGCAATAAATAACATACGTTTATTTTTCATCAAGTTCTTTCCCTTTTCCTTTCTTCAAAAACATCTCATATATCGGTTTTAAAGACTTCGCATTCAAATTAATATCATTTTCATGCGCATATTTCACCGCATGTCCGAGCGCAATGGTCATTGCACCGGCAACGCTTGCGCCTGCGACCATGCCTGCACCAGGGACCAATTTCACAATTTGACGAAAAATTGTTTTTCCAACATTTCCGACAACTGTCGCGATAATCAGCTCTTTCGCATTGTCTTTGGAAATCGGTTTATCGTATAGCGTTGACAAGCGAAGCATTAAGCCGACTTGAAGCGCAGTCAGTGGGACAAAATCTGATCCTGGGATGGGTGAAGCCCCGATTGCCGCCGCTGAACCACCTGCTGCCAAAATCCATTTATTTGCGATGCTTGACTTGTCCGCCATATTTCTCGCCATCAAAATATCCTTTTTTTTAGTTTCTAACAGTTTCAATATTTCATTTTGCAGCATCGACATATTTTCTCCTGTACGCGAAGAAATGGGAGTCACTGGAAATGCATAATTCGTATGATCTTGCACATATTTTACAAGGCTCGGGATATCATCAGCCGCATCGATTTTATTTAATACAAGAATGATATCTTGATTCACTTTACTAATCTGCGTGAGCGATACACGTTCAGTTTCCGATAAAACCGTACCCGCCGCATTTAAAAAGAATAAAATAACATCCGCTTCTTTATAAAACTTCAATGTTTCCGCTGAATGTTCTTGAACAATATCATCTAACCCAGGTGTATCTACAAATAATATATTTTCTTTATAAACATATTTCTTCACTTGAACAGTCTCACCAGGTTTCGCCCCAACATCCGCCACTTTTTCTCCCATTAATTGATTCAATGTAGAAGATTTTCCGGCATTCACATCCCCAATTAATGCGATTAAAATTTCACGATCCAATTGTTCATTAATCTCCGTTGATTTTTCATCAAAAATACGATCAAATTCAGCATCAGATATAATTTTTTCTTCTTCCATCATGCGAATCACCTCTCCCTTATCAGTTTTCACTTTTTCGAATAAACTTAAACTTCTTGTTTCTTATACGAAATATACTGGAAAAAGTTTCAACTTTTTCTAATTAAAATAACCTTAAGAAAATCAATATCGATTTTCTTAAGGTTATTTTATACGGAAAGAACGCCACTTACATAAATGGCTTTCCCTTTAATCATCACTTCATCTTTTTCATAAACTTGATCTGAAAAACTTGGATTTTCACTCACTAAAGTGATTTTTTCATCAGTAAAATATACTTTTTTTAACACAGCATCTGCGCCGTTCATACAAACTGCAGCAATGTCTCCGTTGTCAACTGCAGCCATCAAATGGATTAAAACTTTACTACCTTTTCGAATTCCCACATTAATCATACTGTCACCCATAATATTCAACCAAACATATTCCCCCGTGCCTATTAAACTTTTCTCAACGGGAAAATAAGTTTGAATATCATTGAATAAAGCATCTTCTTCGGAAGGAATTTTTGACACGACTGGCAACATTGTAAAACGTTCTAATGTATTTTCTTCATAAGTATATGGCGTATCTGTTCGTCCCATTAAATAGTCATTCGAAACATCAAGTAAAATTGCGATATTGTTAATTGTATCTGGAGGTGGCATTTTTGTACCGTTCTCATAAGCTGTATAAGTCGTTCTTGCCATGCCAATTTTCTCCGCCACATATCGTTGTGTCCATGCCGGATTTCCAGATTTCTTTTTTTCACGGCATTGTTTTAATCTGCGAGCAAAGTCATTCACTTCTAACACCTGCCCCATATATAATACTTTAACTATATATGTTTCTCACAGTAACTTCTATACTTGTTCCCATAAGGATAAACCAAGTCATATATTCACCTTGACTAGTTACTAAAAGGAACGTATACTAAAGATTGAAAAAGTTCCTTAAAGAAACATTAGGAGGGCTGTTATGAGAGGATGGTTAAGGGAGTATCGACTAAAATCTGGACTCACACAAGAAGAAACAGCAAATTTGTCAGGAATATCCCGTAGCTACTACACACATATAGAAAAAGGAAATAAGACACCTACCGTTAACGTCGCAAAAGATATTGGCAAAACCTTAAATTTTAACTGGATTTTATTTTATGAAGACATATCTTCATGATTGTCAACATTAGAGGAGGAATTATCTTTGAATAGTAAAACAAATCAACTCCCCGCTGCCTGCAAGTCATTACAAAAACATTTACGTCTTACACATAAATATTTATTAGAAAATAACACAAAACTTGCGACCGAAGAGATCCAACAAGCACGTTTTTTATTAGAGAAAATTCAAAAATCAACGGACTAAACAAAGTTTTTCATCCATTCAACTTTCAACATACTCCGCAATCCCTCTCTTTTTTTTCCTCAAACAAAAAACCTTTCAAATAAAAATAAGGCTTTCTTATTTTTATTTAAAAGGTATTTGAAATTATGATTCGCGCATGCCAATCGCCTGTTCCGCAATCTCCCGTAATTCTTTCAGTGCATCGAGAATATGAGCTGTTAACGCAGTTGCCTGTTCTTCTTCAGACGTACGACAGGAAATATTAATTGAAATCGATTCATTTAATAAAATATAAGCAACACCAAATCCACCTTCGGCAACTGGACCAAAAATACGTGAACGGACATTATCATAAGCCATACCACTTGTTGATAAAAAATCTTCACGCAATGTACGATAGCCAGCATCTTCGAAAATAGATGGCAAATGATTCATGCCTAAAGTTTCCCCGTATTGAAGATAAACTTGCTCCAAACCAAACATATGTCTTTCGATACCAAAACCACTTCTCGTAGCCATAATTCGATTCGTATGTGCTTCACTTGCTTTCTCCATTAAAGCATATATTTCCCGAACTGGTTTTTCTGCCTCAACTGCTTGTACAAGTGCCCACTTTTCCATACTTGTTGCCCGTGCACATTCCGTTCTTCCTTCATGATAATGTCGAATGGAAACAGGCTCGTAAACACTTTTAAGCTTTCCAAAACTGCGATATTGTGCAATTTGTAAAGCCATATGGAAATAAGCATCAGGACTAATTTTCATCGCTTTAATCGCATCCGCACCAAACTGATGCATCGTTGTCGATTTTACGAAGTATTCTTTTTTCCTTGCCTTACTTTCTTCTTGTAATGAAAGTAAAGCGGCTTCAACTTCATCCGATATTTGCCATTCTAACTTACATACTTCTGGACATTCTTCTGTATAAATAGTTTCTTGTCGATTGTCTAAAAAGCCATCGTTGACATGGCTAATCACCGCAAAAATTGTGGTGCCATCAACGGCTGTATGCTCGATACTATAGCCAAGTCTGCCTTTTTTTGTAATCGCGAGTTGAATGGTTTTATCATAATATTTACTCGTACTATTCAACATTAAATTTTCAATCGCTTCTTCGGAATTCTCACTATCTTCATCAATCGCAATGACAATGAGTGCGTCTTGAAGCGTTTCTAAATTTTTTGTATTGATATCAAACGCTTTTAAATCATTATAAATTTGTGCCGCGGCATCTCTTTCTGCCGTTGTAAAAATTCCTACATTAAGCCCAAATTCTTCCTCAGTTTGGAAGATGTGATCAATCGCTTCAGCAATTTTTTCACTTTGATAAATTTGTCCCTCATCGTTCGTAACGGGCACTTTATACATATGATTGCGATAAATTAAAACAACAAAATTATTCGCTTTATCAAAGTCCGATACTGTGAACTGATCACGATAAAGTTGTGGAATGCGCACTGAACGGAAAAACTTCTTATATTGGCTCATATCCAAAGGCGCGCCTTTTAATGTGACTGGCTCAACTTCCTCATCAATAATTTGATGATAATATTCGGTTACTGAGAAACTTACTTTTCCCGCGATTTCCGAAGTTGTAGGTACAATCGGTAGTTGTGGACGATCCACTAAAATATTGAAATGCATCCCAGTCGGAAGCGATCCACGATATTTTAAATAATGGTCTTCCCAAAAAGGCGTTAACCAGTTATTTCCTTCCATTTCTTCTTTTAGTTCGTAAAGTTTTTGTTGTAACTTTTCAGCATCACCATTTTGGGTGAAAAAGTGATTCACTGTATTTGTCGTCTGTTGAAATTGTTGGTCGTCAACAAGTGGTCGAATCCATTCGAGGAGTTTTAGATGAGTGCTTTCAATTGGTGGAATCGGAAATTCCAGTAATTCTTTTTGATTATCAAATGTCTTTTTTATAATAATTGCTCCCTTCCTAACGATTTACGCAAGAATCATATCCATTAATTGCTTCCACTTTTTACATATCATTCATAGCCGTAGTTTTATCGATGTTTTATTTTCCTTTTATATTATACCCGATATGCATGATATTTTCTATTTTTCTCAAAGAAAGTGAAGAATATAAGCGCTTTTACTAGTCAGTTCTCCCTCAATAAAGTAAACTACTATTGTAAGAAATTAATTTAACTTATTTGGAGGAAAAACATTGAAAAAATTACTTGCATCATTACTAGCATTCACAATTCTTTTCTCACCAGTCGGAAATATGATTTTTAACGACGAGCCTGTTGCAGAAGCGAAACGTTATAAATCTGGAAAGAAAAGTTTTAATGTCGACAAACAAAAAACACCTACTCAATCGAATATCCAAAAAGAAAAGGATAAAGATAAAAACAGTAACACAACAGCAACACCCAACAATAAAAAG
>CANSAF010000108.1 GCA_947644645.1 uncultured Sporosarcina sp.
GAGATTAATGGCTTCTTGGATTTATTTTATCCCCCACAAACATTTTACTCATACACTCTTTTTAATCATTTGTAACTTCCCCGGTAGTCTTCCGTCTAATCGTTTAAGGAGGCGAATTGCGTTGAAAAAAATAGTTCAAGCTTCCACCATACTATTTTCCTTATTGATTTTGATTGGATGTCAAGAAGTAGAGAAGAAATGGGAGATTAATAACCCAAAGATTCCTTATCTTCCACAAGAAGCGATTGAAAATGGTGATGTGGTCAGTTTACTAGGGGAAATTAGTCATGTAGATAACTTCGAAAATTTTATTCGTAATGTTCATGCGAAAACAGAGGATGAGATTCGAATTACAATGTATACGACTGAAGGAGATCCTATTTTTTATAATTTATATTTCGACGGCAAGATGATTCAATATGGATATGATCCTTCCCAAGACCGTTTTGGAGATTTTGGAGCAGACACGCAAATAACTGCTTGCTCGAACTTAGTTTCCAAAACTGTCGAAGAGCGTGTGGAATACTATTTAGATGCGTGTGATGATGAAATAATTGGGGACACATTTCATTTCTCGGTAGCGCAAGATTAGTTTACTATGATAATCTGCCATCAATGAGTAAAAATATGCGCTGAATTTGGAATGTGACCACAATTCATGATAATGTGCCCGGAAACCGCATTAATCTGCCCGCTTCGTCACATAATGTGACCGCAATCAGTCATAATGTGCCCGCAATTATAAATTCTTATCTAAAATCATAAAAACCCCGTAAAAGCCATATAGACTTTTACGGGGTAGTTTTTAATTAATAGATTGATGTGTTTTCTGCTGAGATATTTTCTAAAATCTCTTTTACACGTTTCATAAACTGACCGCAAACGAGTCCGTCTAATACGCGGTGGTCGAGTGATAGACATAGGTTTACCATATCACGTGGTGCAATCATGCCGCCGTCTAAAATCATTGGGCGTTTGACGATTGACTCGACTTGTAAAATCGCCGCTTGTGGATGGTTAATAATCCCCATTGACTGGATTGAGCCGAATGAGCCCGTATTATTCACTGTAAATGTGCCGCCTTGCATATCTTCTGATTTGAGTTTTCCAGAACGAACTTTTGTTGCAAGTTCTTGAATTTCGCGGCCAATGCCTTTAATTGTTTTTTCGTCTGCATGTTTAATCACAGGAACGAATAGTGAATCTTCTGTTGCGACTGCGATAGAAAGATTGATATCTTTCTTTTGAATAATTTTATCGCCAGCCCACATTGAATTCATCATTGGGAATTCTTTTAAAGCTTGTGCGACTGCTTTCACGAAAAATGCGAAATACGTTAAGTTGAAGCCTTCTTTTTGCTTAAATTCCGTTTTCAATGAATCACGGTAAGACACAAGATTTGTTACGTCCACTTCAATTGTCATCCATGCATGTGGGGCTTCATGTTTAGACTTTAACATATTATTGGCAATCGCACGGCGAACACCAGTGACTGGAATTTCGATATCACCAGCTGCCACTGGTACTTCCGCTTTCGGTGCTGCTTGTGGTGTAGGCGGCGCTTGTGGTGTTGCTGGTGTTGGTGCAGGCGCTGCGACTTCTTGAACAGTTTCTTCAACAGGAGCTGCTGTTGGAATTTCACCGCTATCGATAATCGCTTGTAAGTCTTTACGCGTAATACGTCCATCACGACCCGATCCCTCAACAAGTGCTAAATCGATGCCATGCTCTTGTGACATACGCAGAACTGCTGGTGAAAAACGCCCGCTTGCTGCGCCTTTTTCACGTTTTGGTGCTGCAGCAGTTTTTACCGGTGCTTCTGGTGCTGCAGGCGCTTCTTCTTTCGGAGTTGCTTCTGTTGCCGCTGCACCTTCAATTTCAATTGTACAAACAACCGCACCAACTGCTAAGGTTTCGCCTTCAGCCGCGATTAATTCTTTAATCGTTCCGCTAAATGAAGATGGAATTTCAGCATTTACTTTATCTGTATTCACTTCTGCAAGTGGATCATATTTATTCACTTTATCGCCTGGTTTGACTAACCATTTTTCAATTGTACCTTCTGTAACACTTTCCCCGAGTTGAGGCATTAAAATATTTTCAATAGTCAATGTATAGCCCTCCGTCTCAAATCAATTACGCCTCGGCGCGATTGCATCGGGATTTTTAATTGAGCTTGCTCAATTAACCGCCCTTCAAAATCCCTGACATCTAGTTCCAATCACCAGCTACTCTGGACGTTTCAGTCTTTTCAAAAAGGCAAAAAGCCTCCTTTTATGAAAAGCCTTCCAACGCCTGTCGTAGCTAACCGGTGATTTCCACTTTAAAACAATCCGCCGGAGGCTTTAGCTTGAATCAAGAGAGAGTTTGAACTCCCTCTGATTTAAAGTATTTTCGTATTCATCCCATCACTTATCGAAGTGGGGGGACTTCTGCTGAACCAAGTTAAAATTCCGCAAGTTCACGTGCTGCTTTTTCAACTTTGTCTGGATTTACCATGAAGAATTTCTCCATTGTTGGCGCGTATGGCATTGCCGGCACATCTGGTCCTGCAAGACGCTTAATTGGCGCATCTAGGTCAAATAAACAGTGTTCAGAAATAATCGCTGCCACTTCCGACATAATGCTTCCTTCTAAATTGTCTTCTGTCACAAGTAATACTTTACCTGTTTTCGAAGCCGCTTCAATAATGCCTTCTTTATCAAGCGGATAAACTGTACGCAAGTCTAATACATGTGTAGAAATGCCGTCTTCAGCTAGTCTTTCTGCTGCTTGAAGTGCGAAATGAACACATAATCCGTAAGTGATAATCGTAATATCATCGCCTTCACGTTTTACGTCTGCTTTTCCGATTGGTAACACATAATCATCTGCAGGCACTTCACCTTTAATCAAACGATACGCACGTTTATGTTCAAAGAATAAAACTGGATCTTCATCGCGAATGGCTGCTTTTAATAAACCTTTTGCATCGTATGGTGTTGAAGGAATAACAATTTTTAGTCCCGGTGTACTTGCGAACATCGATTCAACCGATTGTGAATGATAAAGTGCACCGTGAATTCCACCGCCAAATGGTGCGCGGACAACGATTGGACAAGTCCAATCATTATTTGAACGATAACGAATTTTTGCTGCTTCTGAAACAATTTGGTTCACAGCTGGCATGATGAAATCCGCAAATTGCATTTCCGCAATCGGACGTAATCCATACATTGCCGCACCGATGCCTACACCCGCAATGGCAGATTCAGCAAGTGGCGCGTCAATCACTCGGTCTTCACCAAATTGGTCGTAAAGTCCAGTCGTTGCTTTGAAAACGCCGCCTTTTAGTCCAACGTCTTCCCCGACGATGAATACTCGATCGTCTCTTTCCATTTCTTCTTTCATCGCTAACGTAATTGCATCAATATAAGACATAACCGTCATGATTCATTTCCTCCTTCATCAGCATACACATGAAGCAGTGCAGATTCTGGTTCTGCATACGGTGCATTTTCCGCGTAATCAGTTGCTTCGTTTACTTCTTGCATAATTTTATCGTTAATTTCTTCCGCTAATTCTTCCGTTAAAACATTAACTTCTTTTAAGTAGTTAGAGAAAATAACGATTGGATCTTTCCCTTTTTGTTCTTCTAACTCTTCTTCTGTACGATATTGACGTTGGTCATCATCTGAAGAGTGAGAAGTGAGTCGGTAACAAACTGTTTCAACTAATGTTGGACCTTCACCGCTTCTTGCACGGTCTGCCGCTTGTTTCACAACTTCATAAACAGCAAGTACATCCGTTCCGTCTACTGTATAACCTGGCATACCATAACCAATTGCACGATCCGAAACATTTTCAGCCGCAACTTGTTTTTCATAAGGAACTGAAATGGCATATTTATTATTTTCTACCATGACGATTGTCGGTAATTTATGCACACCTGCAAAGTTCATCCCTTCATGGAAATCCCCTTGGTTAGATGAACCTTCCCCAAGTGTCACGAATGTAATAAAATCTTCTTTTTGCATTTTCGCAGCAAGCGCCACACCAACCGCATGCGGTACTTGTGTCGTAACAGGTGATGAACCTGTTAAAATGCGATTTTTTCTTTGACCGAAGTGACCTGGCATTTGGCGACCACCAGAGTTTGGATCTTCCGCTTTTGCGAATGCCGATAACATCAGTTCTTTAATCGTCATACCAAATTGTAAAACAACACCAAGATCACGGTAATAAGGTGCAATCCAGTCTTTTTGATTGTCCAGTGCATAAGCCGCCGCAACTTGTGCCGCTTCTTGCCCTTGACATGAAATTACAAATGGAATTTTCCCTGCTCTATTTAATAACCACATACGCTCATCGACTCTTCTTGCACGCACCATCGTTTCATAGATTGCGAGTACATCTTCGTTCGATAGCCCAAGTTCTTCATGACGATTTTTTGCCATTTTATAAGTCCTCCCCTTACATATGAATTGCTTTTTTATCGACTGCCAGTGCAGCTTCGCCCATTACTTCTGATAATGAAGGATGTGGGTGAATGGTAGAAGCGATTTCCCAAGGTGTTGCATCCAATACCATTGCGAGCCCTGCTTCTGAAATTAGCTCTGTAACATTTTGTCCAATCATATGAACACCTAAAACATCTTCTGTATCAGCATCTGCAATAATCTTCACAAAACCATCTGAATTGCCGTTCACAAGCGATTTACCGATTGCCATGAATGGGAATTTCCCAACTTTCACGTTATAGCCTGCTTCTTTCGCTTGTTTTTCAGTGATGCCAACGCTTGATGCTTCTGGACTTGAATAAATACAGCGTGAAATATTTGCATAGTTGATTGGTTCATTGTCAATTCTTGCAATATGTTCAACCGCGTGAATGCCTTCATGTGACGCAACATGCGCTAATTGCAGACCACCAATCATATCCCCAATCGCATAAATATGGCTTTCTTTCGTTTGGTAATTGGCATTTGTTTTGACGACGCCATTTTCCACTTCAATTTCTGTATTTTGTAAACCAATGTCTTGAATATTCGCTTGACGTCCGACTGACACAAGCATTTTTTCAGCGGTAAAGTTTTCTGTTTGACCATTGACTTCTGCTGAAATCGTGACGGATGTATCTGTTTTTTCAAGTGTATCTGGTAAAACTTTTGCACTTGTTACAAATTGAATGCCTTTTTTCGCGAGTAATTTCTTCATTTCTTTAGAAATATCGACATCTTCAGTTGGAATAATTTCATCCGCATATTCTAGTACCGTTACTTCTACACCGAAATCACCCAGCATCGAAGCCCATTCAATACCGATGACGCCACCACCAACAATAATGATTGATTTTGGTAATTCTGCCATTTGCAGTGCACCGTCAGAAGACATGACAACTTTTTCATCTAGTTCAAGTCCTGGTAATGATTTTGGCGTTGAACCTGTCGCAAGGATTAATTGTTTTAAAATTAAAATCTCATTTTCATCGCCATTAGCCATTTCAACTGAAATTGTTCCTGGCATTGGTGAAAAAATAGATGGGCCTAAAATTCTACCAGTCCCTTTAAACACATCGATTTTTCCTTTTTTCATTAACCCTTGTACGCCTTTGTGTAATTGGTCGACAATGCCTGCTTTTCGTTCCTGAACACGCTTAAAATCAAGCGTCACATTTTCCGTTTTAACACCGAAATCTGCTGCATGATCTTTTGCTGTGCGGTACACTTCTGCACTTTTCAGTAACGCTTTACTCGGCATACAACCTTTATGTAAACATGTGCCACCAAGCTTTTCTTTTTCAACAATCGCAGTTTTTAAACCGAGTTGTGCTGCACGAATTGCTGCAACATAACCGCCTGTTCCACCGCCTAATATGACTACATCATATTCTCTACTCAAAGTGATTGCCTCCTTTTAAACTTACACTTCAGTTTCGATATTCGGATATACTTTTGCCTGTTCTTCTCCTGCTAACACACGAATTGCACCTTCTGCTAATGCTTGTAGTTCATCTTCTCCTGGATAAACAGCAATATCCGAAATCCAACGTACTTTAGAAGATATATTTTCGACGAAAGCTTTTCCGTAAGCAATGCCGCCTGTTAAAATAATCGCATCCACGCGTCCTTCTAACACCGTTGCCGCGCTGCCAATTTCTTTTGCAATTTGATAAGCCATTGCATCGTAAATCAGTTTTGCTTCTTCGTCGCCTGCTTCAATTTTCTTCTCGACTTCAACTGCATCATTTGTGCCTAGATAGCCGACAAGTCCACCTTCCCCGACGAGCGATTTCGTAATATCATCACGGTAAAAAGTTCCTGAGAAGCAAAGCTCGACTAAATCGCCAATCGGCACACTTCCAGCACGCTCTGGACTAAATGGTCCGTCTCCGTGTAAACCGTTATTCACGTCAATCACTTTCCCGCTAGCATGCGCACCAATCGTAATTCCGCCACCCATATGCGTGATGATTAATCGCAAATCTTCATACTTTTTCCCGATTTCCTTTGCATATCTTCTCGCAACTGCTTTTTGATTTAAAGCATGGAAAATCGATTTTCGTTGAATTAAAGGCGAACCTGAAATACGTGCAATTGACGTCATTTCATCAACGACAACTGGATCTACAATGAAGGACGGAATCATCAGTTCTGTCGCAATTTCACGCGCAAGAATTCCGCCTAAATTGGAAGCATGTTGTCCAAAATAGCCTGTTTTTAAATCTTCAATCATCGCATCATTCACAGAATAAGTTCCACCTTCAATCGGGCGCAGTAAACCGCCTCTGCCACATACTGCATCCAATGTGGAAAGTTTAATGTTTTCATCCGCTAATACTTGCAAAATCGCTTCTTTACGAAATTCGTATTGGTCGATAATAGAAGAAAATTGTGCAATTTTCTCCGTCGCATGACGAAGTGTTTGTTCTAATAATAATGTTTCGTCCTCAAAGACACCTATTTTTGTAGATGTAGAGCCTGGGTTAATGACGAGCACGCGATAACTTCCCGCTGACACGGTCATTCCTCCTTCTATTGTCAAAAAATCTAATGTGCTCCGGCGCAACAACGCTCGCCGGAGACTTTTTTAATTATTTTCCTGTAATAATGCTTTTTTCACGTTTTAAAAATT
>CANSAF010000109.1 GCA_947644645.1 uncultured Sporosarcina sp.
GTTTAAAGTATGTCGGGAATTCACCGACTAAATTATGAAATTGATTTTTCAAAAACGGTAAAATAAGAAAAACCACTAATGTAATGAGTCCTGCCGCCGCAAGTATTAAAATTAAAATTCCCCACGCTCTTGGGATTTTAACCTTTTCTAATAAACGCAAAATAGGTCTTAATAAATAATAACCAATCATTGCCAAAATAACAGGTAATACGACGGTTGAAAATAGAACAGAAAAAGGTTGAAATATAAAAGGAATTTGTTTATAAACAAAAACGATTAAACCGAATAATAAAATTAACGTCAGCACAAATAATGTACTTTTTCCACCTAAAAAAGAAATGATACTTCCTTCTCTTTTAGGTGGCCATTTTTCCGACTGTTTGTTTTCCATAGGCATCTTTCCCCTCAAGCATTCATTTACCTTTTATTCCCTATCGTAGACTTTTCAAACCCAAACTTAATAAAGTGGTGTGTTTAAAAATGTAGCAATGGCCTCTCTATTTTTTTCTACATTAATCTCAATGACTGAACCTGCATGACGATATGAATTAAATGAATAACTTCCTTCAATCGGAATTGTCATCGTTTCAATATCGACTCCTTTACTTAATAAGGCAGGCATCATCCGCATAATGCCGTCTTTTTCAGTCAAGTCTGTTTCAATATAATTCGATAAAGCTCCCAATACTTTAGGGAGTCTAAGAATCGATTCTGGGCGCATCGTTTCTTCTTTTAAAGCTGAAATAACTTCTTGTTGTCTTCTAACACGACCGAAATCTCCTTCTGTATCTGCTCTAAATCGGGCATAACCAAGTAATTCTTGTCCATTTAGTTTTTGGATGCCTGGTGTTAATGTCACACCAATTTTTTCAGACATTTCTTTTTGAACGTTTATTTCGACGCCGTTTGGAAAACCGATATCTACGATGGATTCGAAATTATCAAAGTCGACAATCGCATAATGATGGATCGGAATACCAAACATGCCCGATACTGTGTCTTTGGCAGTTTGGATGCCACCTAAATAATAAGCTGTGTTCAGTTTATAAGATTTATATCCTGGTATTTCTGCGTAAATATCGCGCATTAAGGAAATGACACGAATTTCTCCTTCACTTTTATCCCAAGACATAACCATCATCGTATCTGTACGAGAACGTCCGCTGCCATCATTATCCATTCCAAGTAATAAATAATTTTCGACGGATGGATGATTTGGATCAGTACTATCTCCCTCGAAAGAACCCGGATCTATTTCATTTCCTTTTGTAATCGATTTCCCAATATTAAATTGCACGAGTGCATATACCGCGATACCAATGATCAAAAGAAAAGCGAATGTAAAAAAAACACGGCCAATGCGTAATTTCTTTTTTCTCTTTCTTTTTAAAACGGGTTCATCATAATGCTCTTCCATTGTAATTCCTCCAAAAGTTAATCTACTAACATATAACGAATCTTTTCCCATAATAGTTTCCAAATACGTAGATTATCATACCACGACTTTGTGACTTTTTAACGATGCTTTTTATTGGATTTCTTAATTGACACGGGACATTCCCCCAATATCCCCAATAACGGTAGACATATGCTAATGATAGTTAAGTTAGAAAGGTGGTGGCTTAAATGGGCAATGCATGTAGAGGTGGCACAGGCGGAATCGGCTCATCTTATTCTCTAATTGTTGTTCTTTTCATTTTACTCATCATTATCGGGGCGAGTTATATGTATTACTAAAATAATGACAGAAAAATCCGTCCAGAAAGTTGGTATAAATCCCTTTCTGGACTTTTTCTTTCATTTACATATAACTTCTTATTGGTTGTTTGAACTGATGAAGTATTCCGCATACAAATGCTCTGCTTTTATTCTTTCCAGAGAAGGGATATGTTATACTTTTCTACATGAGTATTGGAAAGGTGTGAAATAATTTGTCAAAAACTTTAGAAGAGAAAGCCACTTTTGCAGGTGGTTGTTTTTGGTGTATGGTCAAACCATTTAAAGAATGGGATGGCATAGTAGATGTGGTTTCTGGTTATATGGGTGGGCATGTTGAAAATCCTACATATGAAGATGTGAAAAAAGGTGATTCGGGGCATTTGGAAGTCGTTGAAATTACATTTAACCCGACAATTTTCCCTTATGAACAATTACTAGATATCTTTTGGCAGCAAATTGATCCAACTGATGCAGATGGACAATTCCAAGACCGCGGTCATTCCTATTCAACAGCAATTTTTTATTATACGGAAACGCAAAAAGAAATCGCTGAACAATCAAAAGAAAAATTAAGCCAAAGTGGAAAATTCGATAAACCAATCGTCACGCCAATTCGCGCTGCTGAAACATTTTATCCGGCTGAAGATTATCATCAAGATTATTATTTAAAAGAACAGGCCCATTATGAAGAAGATCGTGCGCGTTCAGGAAGAGATGCATTTATCGAAAAACACTGGTAATAAAAAAGGTTGTTTGGACAGTCATCGCTGGCTATCCGAACAACCTTTTTCTACTCTTTATTAAATAAAAACGTACAGATAAACATTCCTACATATAGAATTAGCATAATCGTTAATGTGTAAGCATGATTTGTTGTCCAATCATAAACAAATGCGATCAACAGCGGCAACACACCACCAATAATGAAACCACCCGTTTGCATCATTGCCGTCCAACGATTCGCATCGTCCGCATTTTCGGTTTCATCCAATGGCAGCAGTAAAGCAATCGGAAAAAGTCCACCAAGCGGAATGCCCATTAAAACAGCACCGCCCCACATTAAACTATGATTTCCCGTCCAGAAAAGTAAAATTGCGGCTGTTCCCGAAAATAACATGACGAGTAACCAAAATCTGCGTGTAAAAAACCTTTCCATCGCAAGTGGCAATAATATATTCAAGAAAATTTGAACGGTTGTCATGACGCTTAATAAAGTTCCTGCTTGAAGTAAGGTCATTCCTGCGCTTGTTGCAATCGGTGCAAGCCATGTAATAATGGAAAAGAATGCGGAAGACTGAAGTCCAAAAAACAATAAAAATAACCAAGCCTTTTTAGATTTCCACGGTGAATTTTCACTGTGTTGCTGAAGGCTAGCGTTTTGTTGTTTCACTTCAAGCGTCTCTTTTGTTGCAAAATACCAATAAATCAGTCCAAAAACTGCCAGAACCGCCCAAATACTTAAAGCAAAAGGATAAGAATTGCTTTTTTCATAAAAAAACCGCCGTTAATCCTGCACTTGCTGCAGAACCAACACCCATTCCGAATGAGTAAACACCGATAACGGAAGCCGCTCTTTCTGGGAAATTTTGTTTAATCATCGCTGATAATAATGGACCAACGACCGCAATCGAAATTCCGATAATAAGCGCAGTCAATAATAAAATCATATAATTTGTTAAAAATCCGCGTACTGCGGTCATTGTCCCAATTAAAATCAACATCAAATACATCGTTTTCTTTAAACCTAAATGACGATTAAGCACTGGTGATAAAGTTGAAAAAAAAAATTCCCATACTAATGACTGGAATCGCTGTTAACAAGGTAACTTCAGCATTTGTTAATTGTAATTGTTCGCGAATTGTCTCTAACATAGGGCCTATCGATGTAATAGCTGGACGTAAGTTAATCGACACGGCAAAAATCGTGACCAATAAAAGAATCATCGCCGGTTTCCGTTGTACATTCATCAATCTCCCCTCTTTCTTTTAACAGAACACTAAAATATTATTTTACAATATGTCGCATTCCTACGCTACTTTCACGGCTTCAAATAAATTATTTAAATTTCCTTCTGTTCGAACAACTTAGTCATTCCATTCTTACAGCAAATCGTGCTATAATTGGAGCATTGTGAATTTAGGAGGATTATTTATGATTACAGTAAGCAATGTAAGTCTTCAATTTGCGGACCGCAAACTTTTTGAAGAAGTTAACATACAATTCAACCCAGGCCATTGTTATGGTTTAATCGGAGCAAATGGGGCAGGGAAATCAACATTTTTAAAAGTTCTTTCAGGTGAAATTGAACCACAAACAGGTAATGTTAGTATGAACAAAGATGAGCGTATGGCTGTATTAAAGCAAAACCACTTCGAGTATGAAGAACATGAAGTACTAGAAACAGTCATTATGGGGCATGAAAGACTCTTTAATGTGATGAATGAAAAAAATGCCATTTATATGAAAGAAGATTTTTCTGATGAAGATGGCATGCGTGCAGCGGAACTTGAAGGTGAATTTGCGGATTTAAATGGTTGGGAAGCTGAATCAGACGCTGCAATTTTACTACAAGGTCTTGGGATTCCTGAGTCGATGCACCATATGAAAATGGCTGAACTAAAAGGGGCAGACAAAGTAAAAGTTTTACTTGCACAAGCTTTATTTGGTAAGCCGGATGTACTGCTTCTTGACGAGCCGACAAACCATCTTGACTTACAAGCGATTCGTTGGTTAGAAGAGTTCTTAATCAACTTTGAAAACACAGTCATTGTCGTTTCTCACGATAGACACTTCTTAAACAACGTATGTACACAAATCGCAGACCTTGACTTCGGTAAAATTCAAATTTACCCAGGTAACTATGATTTCTGGTATGAATCAAGTCAATTAGCTTTAAAAATGGCACAAGATCAAAACAAGAAAAAAGAAGATAAAATTAAAGAACTCGAAGCCTTTATCGCTCGCTTTAGTGCGAATGCTTCTAAATCTAAACAAGCAACTTCTCGTAAAAAGACGCTTGATAAAATTCAATTAGATGATATTAAACCATCATCTCGTCGTTATCCATACGTCAACTTCCAAATTGGACGTGAAATTGGAAATGATGTCGTTATGGCGAAAGATATTTCAAAAACTGTTGACGGTGTAAAATTACTGGATAACATCAGCTTTACAATGAACAGAGAAGATAAAATTATTCTTCTTGGAAACCCATTGGCAAAATCTGCTTTACTTGATGTTTTAGCAGAAACGACGGAGCCGGATGAAGGTTCAATTAAATGGGGTGTAACAACAACACGTGCATACTTCCCAATCGATAACGGTGAGTTTTTCCAAGGCAATGAAAACTCATTAGTTGAGTGGTTACGTCAATATTCTCCTGACGATGAAACAGAAACATTTTTACGCGGATTCCTAGGGCGTATGCTCTTCTCAGGTGAAGAAGTTAATAAAAAGCCATCTGTACTTTCTGGTGGTGAGAAAGTGCGTTGTATGCTTTCTAAAATGATGCTGACAAATGCTAACGTATTATTATTAGATGAGCCGACAAACCACTTAGACTTAGAATCAATCCAAGCATTAAACAACGGGCTAATTGCTTACAAAGGTGCAATGATCTTTACTTCACATGACCACCAATTCATCCAAACAATTGCCAACCGTATTATTGAAATCCGTGAAGACGGAACAATTTTCGATAAACAAATGACTTATGATGAATACTTAGAATTAAAACAAAAATAAAGCGAGGCGGTTCTGAAAGTCTAAATTCATGACTTTCGGAACGCCTCGTTTTTTATTGATTATTATTTTTTCGCTTGCCCAATTTACGGTTCAAATCGGCAATCTCTTCCTCTATGTATGATTCCTTTTATTTTGGGGATAACGTATGGAAAGGAGGAATTGCAAATGACTTTAAAACGGTTCGGCATTAGTCTTTTTACCTTGATACTCTTTTTAAGTGCTTGTGCAGATCAAAATGTAAAAAATGATAAAGTCTCTATCAAAGATGGGACTAATATTACTTCTGAAGAAACTGCTAAGAAAAATATAGGCGGTGAACAAGGAACAAATGAAGGAACTCTCCACCAAAACGATGATGCGGTAACGCCGATGCGCGATTTCTTTTTAAAGGATGGAACAAAAGCCCATTTCAAAGGTGAAGGCAATGAATTTGCTGGATTTACAATGGAAATTCAAGAGCCATATAAAGATTATTTCGTCGTTTATGAAAATAATGGCGGAATATTTTTAAGAAGAATTTTTTCGGTAACCGATCAACAAATTTACATTTTGGATGAAGCGACTGTTGATTATAAAGACGAGTTCCCCTCCCTTGACCAATTAAATCAAATGACACCTATGGGAATTTATTTGCAGAAACCGTTAAAAGTAGGCGCGACATTCGATCATTGGACCGTTGTTAAAATCGATGAAACAGTCGAAACACCTTATCGTACGTTTACGGACGCAATTGTCATTGAAAAGAAAGATGAGCATGCCATCAACCGAAAATATTTCGTCCAAGATTTTGGTGAAGTAAAAAGAGAAGCAATTCAAATAGCAGAAGGAAAAGAATTTACCGTTACGTCAGAGCTGGAATCAGTTTCCAAATGATGAAGCACGAAAAAAGAGGTACTCCGCTGGGGAGACCTCTTTTATTTTTGGTTTTAGTTAGATTAGACTAGTTTTACAACGTTAGCAGCTTGTGGGCCACGGTCGCCTTCTACAACTTCGAATTCAACTTGTTGACCTTCGTCAAGTGATTTGAATCCTTCTCCTTCGATAGCTGAGAAGTGTACGAATACGTCGTCCTCATTTTCAACTTCGATGAAGCCAAAACCTTTTTCTGCGTTAAACCATTTTACTGTACCTTGTTTCATGTAGAAACCCTCCAAATAATAAATACTATAATATGAGAAAATCTTCTGAAGAAAAATTCACATATTACAAAATGCATCGTAAACGCCGATCACTTTTTGTAATATGTGAATACGTTCTCGCGATAACTTCCTCTTTCAATTGTTGTTTTAATTATACCATTTATAAAACATTTGTCAATTCAAAATAACGAATTATTCAATTTATTATTTAGAATTCAGTATATTCCTTAAAAAATGATGTTTTTCAAGGAATTTTTGCTAATTCATCGATTATTTTTGATCATTATACAATTGGCTTGCCATTCAATAAAATGAAAACACCATGAAAAATTTGTAAATCATCATCACATGCTTCACAAAAACTTCTTTCTTCATCGCACCAGAAAGCATAAAAACATTCTTTCTTTTGCTGCTCATGTTGATATTTTTTTCTAAATTTCATTAATAATTCATTTAAATGATGATCAGCATCTGCTTTGTTCATAAA
>CANSAF010000110.1 GCA_947644645.1 uncultured Sporosarcina sp.
AAATTCAATCACTCTATTTGATTCCACATACATCCCCCTGTTAACCCCCGAAGTTGTATGAATAATCATTTTATCATTCAAACGACGTTAACGTCAAAGACTTCCCAAAAATTCCTCCATTTCTAATCTTTCAACAATCCCCCTCTGTCGGGTTCATAAATTGGCTATCAATGGATTTCCTTGAAATGCATCAGAAAACATTCCATTAATTATTGTATGACAAGATTTTTCGCTTCTTCTGGAAGCGGATAATCAGGATTTTGCGGCGTCTCCCTACCCGTCATAATTTGCGGTGCCCCATTTTAAATACTTTTGCAGAGAATTCAACAGTTTCTCAACAATTCCTATCAAAAGTTAAATAAACATCTACCGCTATATTACTTTCCTCATTTCATCAACTAGTTCGTCTACTATCACATAAGTTTTTACCAAACATATGCGATTTCATTTCACCCTATTTTTCGATACTTATTCGTTTTTCATCTTGCTTTCATCCCTATCAAAAAAGCTTTTCAGTCAGCTCCCCCAATTAGAAAGCTTTTCCTAAAATAAGCAACGAGTTGGACGATACCACTATTTTCATCCAAGCTTGGATTCACTTCAGATATGTCAAATGAGCGTGTTAGTTCACTACTTCGTCCGCTGATACTCTTCATCTTGTCCCAATTTATAATATTCGGAATCGAAGCCGACTTCTGCATGAGGGTCTGCGATTCGGTCGCCGGGTCTTCTAATATTTTGTCCATCCATTGCAACACGTCGGTAACCTCTTCTTGGATAATGTCCTTTTTCGGCAGTTGTGACGCCAGGAGTTGCATCGATCACATGAGTTTCTCCTGCTTCGCTCACTGTTTCGGGAGCGGCACTTTTAAATTCGGAGTTTTCCATATAATAATTGGCGAGTTCTCCTTGATCTGCGTAGAGTAAACGTCCGCCGTTTTTAATCTGTTCATAATATCTTTGTGGGTCGGCTACTTGGATACCTAGCAGGCTCATTGCTTTTTTCACGTGAGCGCTACCGGACATAAAACCTTGGAAATAATCTTCCCATGTACCATCCGCGAGTTTTTTATCAGGTTTATTTCTATATCTCAATACCATTAAATCGCCGCGTTCCCATACAAGAAGGTAAATGTTTTCCTCGGTCCAACCGTCTGCTTGTAACGCTTTGATTTTATCGATCGCATCTGTTCCATATTCAAAAAGCCCGACAAATCTACCTTGTTCATTCATTTTTTTCTCCTCCTTATTGATTTTCAAATTAAAAAAATATGCGCTACTATACAGATTCCCTTTGAGAAAAAAATGAAACGTATTTAATAGGAGAAAAAACATATAATAGAAGAAACTCATTTTCTACGAATGACTATAATTACTCGATGTAAAGCGACTCAGGAAATCTTTTAAACGTTCACTTTGTGGATTGCCGATAATTTCTGAAGGTGGTCCATCTGCTTCAATCACACCGTCATTCAAAAATAATACACGGTCTGCGATATCGAGTGCGAAATCCATCTCATGTGTGACAAGAATCATCGCCATATCGCCTTCCTTAGCCAGATCTCGAATAACTTCCAGCACTTCTCCCACTAATTCGGGGTCTAAAGCAGAAGTTACTTCATCGAATAGCATAATTTTCGGGCGCATGACCAAAGCTCTTGCCATTGCAACACGTTGTTTTTGTCCACCAGACAATTGACTTGGATAAAGATCGACTTTATCTCCTAGACCTACTTTTTCCAACATTTCAAGTGAACGTTTTCTAGCGGAAGCCTTACTTTCCTTCTTCACATGAATGGGCGCAGTCATACAATTTTCTAAAATTGTCATATGTGGAAATAAGTTAAAATGCTGAAATACCATGCCAATATCTCCGCGCACTTCACGTAAATATTTTTCATTCGCTGGAACGAGTCCATTTTTACTTTCCATATGCCATAGATTTTTTCCATTTACTTCGATTGTTCCCGATGTTGGATTTTCCAATGTCATTAACAATCGAATAATGGTTGTTTTCCCTGATCCACTCGGTCCAATGAGGGCGACCTTTTCAGCTGGACCAATATCTAAATCAATTCCTTTTAATACTTCTACATCCCCAAATGATTTGTGTACATCTCTATATTTCGCGATTGGTTCGCTCATATCTTTGCTCCTTATGATTCTGTTATATATTTTTTATCAAAACGTCTATTAAATTTCATTTCTAGTTTTTTAATTAACAACGCCGATGGATAGCTTAATAATAAGAAAAATAGCGCGACGACTGTCAGGGGTTCTACGTATTTATAATATTGCGCGCCGTAATCATTCGCTAAATGTAGCATAGCAACGACACCAATTGTCGAAGCAAGCGGCACTTCTTTAAACATGATAATTAAATAGTTTCCAAGCATTGGAATTGTTGGTGGAATGGCTTGTGGTAAAATCACTTTCAACCACTTTTGTTGCGTCGATAAATTTAACGCAGTTGCCGCTTCCCATTGTCCTTTATCTACCGCTTCAATTCCAGAACGATACACTTCAGATAAATACGTGCTGAAATGAATGCCAAGTCCTAATATCGCAGCTGTAAATGGATTGAGTGAAACACCTACAACCGGCACCATCGGCCACGCATAAAAAATGAAAAATAATTGGACAAGTGGCGGTGTAGACCTGATAAACTCTGTCGTCCATTTAATCATCCATCTAAACGCTTTCAACGGCACACGGTCCAGTAGTAACCAAAAGAATCCAAAAACGACTGCAAAGAGATAACAGGCGATTGTCAAGCCCAGTGTAATCCACATCCCTTTAAAAATAATTGGAATCACTTCAAAAAATACTTCCCAACTCCAAGTCATCCGTGAGCCACTCCTTTCTTAGACACTTTTTCCATTTTTCGCGTAAACGCAATTAATGGAAGTGCCAAGATGAAGTAAAAAATAAGGACGAGTAAATAAACAATCGGCGCTTCAGATAAATGTGTACTTCTGTAAATGTCCCCGTAATATAAAATATCTGTCAGTCCAATCAACGACACTAAAGAAGTCGCTTTTAAAATTTGAATTAAGTAGTTTCCGTATTCGGGAAGCATCATGCGTACAGCTTGCGGTAAAATCACCATACGCATCCGTTGAAACTTCGACATATTTAATGCAATCGATGCTTCTGTTTGCCCTGGTGCAACCGCAGCGATTGAACCCCGTACAATTTCGGACATATACGCACCGTAGTTTAACGAAATCGCAAGAATTCCTGCCCAAATATCACTTCCTAGATGAATATTAAATAACCCAGGCAAGGCATAGGAAAACCAAAATAACTGTACAATCAGTGAAGTACCCCTAAATATTTCCACATAAAATCCTGTGAACTTATTTAATAATAAATTGCTGGAAGATCTCGAAAGACCTGCAACAAGTGCAATGACAGTCGAAAATATAATCGAAAAGAACAATACAATTAACGTAACTTTAATCCCTTTTAATAAGACAAGAGATATTTCAATAATTGAATCCATAAACACAACTCCATTTATTTCCTTCTTTCAAAAATGAACATCGCTTAAAGTCAGAAAAGGGTCATTCTAAAAAAGATATGACCCCGACTAGTTGATTAATAGTTTTTACCGCTACAAATGCTAGCTGTTGTTAAATCCGGATCCACTAAGTTCATTTCCGCACTAAATCCTGATGGCTCAATCAACTCAGCAATCTTCCCTTCTTCTTTCAATTTAGCAAGTTCTTGATTATAAGCTTCTCTTAGCTCATCATTGTCTGTACGAAATGCAGCTGCTCCGTAACTTGGAACTCCTTCAATATCTGGTTGGATAAAGTCTTCCACAAATTCAAGTTTGTCAGCATTTGCTGATTCTAAAGCCATTTTAATTGTCATTTCAGTTCCAGTCGTCGCATGCGCTCTCCCTGATTCAACAGCAGAAAATGATGCAGGAATATCCGGCACTCGAATAATTTGGCTATCGTCAACACCTTCGCGTTGTAAAAAATCAATTTCAGTCGCGCCACTCATAACAGCGACTTTAATATCTGGATTATCCGCGATGTCTTGATAGCTAGTGAGTCCTTCAGGATTTCCAGCACTCACAATTAGTCCCTCCCCGTATTGAATTTCAGGTTCTCCGAAAGCGACATTCTTACAACGATCAGGTGTAATTGCCATACCAGCAGTAACTAGATCGAATTTTCCGGCATTTAAACCCGGAATAAGGTTTCCGAATTCAGCAAGCTGTCCTTCAACTTCTTCAATTCCTAAATTACCTAATACTTCTTTTGCAATTTCAACGGCTGCACCTTTTAATTCTCCATCTTCTTCATATGCATACGGTTTTTCATTGGCAAAACCGACCGTAACTTTTCCTTTTTCTTGAAGTTCTTCTAAAACACTCTGATCCCCTGATGAACTTCCCCCATTACTTCCACACGCTGCAACGATGATTAACAATGCAGACAGTATGATTCCTAATGAAAATTTTTTCATTGTTCTCCCCCTCATATTTGTCACAAATAAATTGTGTACAATAAAAAACTTAACATAGCTAATTTTAAAGTTCAAACCATTTTCCGAAAAAATCAGACGTTTTCAAAAATGTCAAGGTTCTTTAAACCTAGATATAGATTGCGCTAGGCAAGGTTTTGAAAAAAATAAAAAAACTTTTAATTTCTTCTTAAATTATTGGAAAATCGAATGAAAAAACCATTTTTCCGCTTTGATTTTTCTTCAAATCATCTCACTTACAACGACATACCAGTAACATATATCATAACTTATCATCAAATTTTATCATTTATTTGACAACCACTTCGAAGGATGGATATAAATGGAATAAATAACTTTCGATTCCATTTCCAGTTAATATTATCCATTTATCTTTTTTACAAATAAGTGAAATAAAAAACTCCCTGCTTATAAACGATAGAATAAGCAGGGAGATTTTATTTATTATTAGAAGAAAAGTATTTCGAGGTACTATCATTTATTCAAATGATTATGGAGCAATCTGCATTCACTTGTCGTTACATCAATTACCAAAGTGTTTGCCGAACAATAAAGATGGATCTTATGACAATGTAAAAAATGAAGTATTCAATCCATCACTCCCCATACAATTGGATGTGATGGATGTTTTGAGCTATAGAGGTCCGTATTGAATTAAGATTGTTTTAAGCCGCCATTTGCTTGCGGAATATCATTTTTATCAAGGGCGTTCATTTGACAGAAGTATTCTAAGAAATCCGTTGCTTCTTTAATTTGTACTTCATCTGTTCTAAGTTCGATTATATCTTTTAAAATTTGTGCAATCCAAATATTATCCAAATAACGAAATTTACCTGAATTCCATGTCATTCGATGCGGGTGATTTTTATTTAGATAATAATTCCAAAATAACATTTTCTCGGCTTCTTCATCTGTCAGCTTAATTTTATAGTTTCCGTGGGATGGAATGATTCCTTCATCATTATGATTACCCGAAAACGTTTCTTCCACCATATATAAACCGTGAATTCGTCTTTCTGTTTCAGGTTGGTCTGCTCTTCTTGACGTGAGTAAACTTGCGCTATTTGAACGTAAACGAACCGCCCTGTTTGGTTGTCCTTTATTTTCACCACTTTGAACTTCTCCTGTAGAAACTTGCCAATCTACAAATACATTTTCTTTTTCCTCTTCATCTAGCCAGAAAACAATTTGTGAGCTCTCGTGAATTTTATTGTTTTTCAAGTCAGCTAGACGTTGCTGTTTGAATGCTTGTCGTTCTCTTTCTTCTTCCTGTTGCTTTTTGAGTGCTTCTTTTTCTTCTTCTTTTTTCAAAATAAAAGTTTCCAAAGACTCTGCAGTTTCCTCGTCCGTTAACGTAATAAACTTCCCAAGTGCATCCGGATAAACAAACTTTTTAACTTCTTGATTAAACGCCACGGTAACGATAGACCCTTCATGTTCCACAATATTCCCTTGACCAAAAACTTCATGCGTAATTTCTTCATTAATTAAATTCATGGACCCGTCTCCTTTTATATTTTTTCCACCAAAGCTTTCAAAATGAATTCCTTTAAAAAACTCTAAATACCGTCCTTATCACTATTATAACATATATTTTAAATTATTTCATTTTTCGAGTTGACATCAACCACTCATTCATCGTATAATTATTTATTTACCAAAAAAATGACGATATACACACCAAATTCTTTGTAGTCTTTCCCAAATCTCCAAATCCTATACTTGGCAAGTTCAATTGCAAAAAAGAGAGTTGATTCAACAACTCCCTTCGAATTTATATAAAAATCATTGCTGAATATACAGCTCTTTTGATGAACCTCCCCCACTTAAAACATTCAGTTTGAAGTGGGGGTTTACTACTACATTGTCCAAATGCCTTCGACAAAACCTATGGGTGACACAGATTTTTTGTGCAGAACACAGAAGCACAATTAGACAACTTCGGTAGGCAACAGTGAAGTATTTCACTGGGCCGGAACAAGCCTTCTACTACTTTTCGCGCGTTACGCAAGCCGTAGATACTTTGTTTTGTCTAATGAGAAATCGAGTTGTTTGATTTCTCCGTAATACGTTTTGGCAAAAAAATTCGCCGCGCCGTGAATATCCCGGTGCCGCTGATAGCCACAACGACAGATATACATTCTCGATGACGTTTTTTTACGTCTCGCACAACAAGGACATTGCCTGGTCGTGTAACTTTCATCATACTTTTTGATTTTAATTCCTTCTGCGTTTAGTTTGTACGTCAAATAATCATACACCTTTCCAAAAGACCAATTCGAGAGCTTTTGATTCGTTGTACGATTCCTTACTTTTTTCTTTTTGCGGCGCGAGGTATTTCGTTGAACACCCTCTACATCTCCAAATGCCACTTCTTTCACTTCATTTTCAAGACACCATTCCACAAACTTTTTCGTTGTTTTATGCAAGCCATCTTGTAGTTGGTTTGCGCTTTTCGACAATACATATTGTTTTGCACGATTGTATTTTTTCCATTGTT
>CANSAF010000111.1 GCA_947644645.1 uncultured Sporosarcina sp.
GAGGGAGTTGTATGTTTTGTCAAAAATGTGGGCAGAAAAATGATGCTCATGCGCAGTTTTGTAGTAGTTGTGGGAACCAGTTGGGGAGAGCTGAGAAACGTCGTAAATGGTTATATGTCGGAATTTTCATGACATTGGCGGTTTTAATCGGCGTCGGGTACGGGGCTTATAAATTTTTGCCTTTTGGTGAATTTAAAGGACAGAAAGCGGATGCGCCGATTGAAAATCCACAGCAAATTACCCAGACTGAAATGAAAAATCCGCAACAAGTGAAAAATAGTAAGATTGAAAAAGGCAAGATTGCGGTCATTAATGAATCGATGCCGAAAGTCTTTACAATCTTTACGGAAGCATCTCTTGGTTCGGGGTTTTTGTATGAACAAGGTGGCTATATTATTACCAATGCGCATGTTGTCGCAGGTTATACGAATGTCATCATTCGGAACTCTGACGGGGAAGATTCGCCTGGAAAAGTAATTGGCATATCCGATTATTATGATGTGGCGCTTATTCGTGCGGGCGACTATAAAAATGCGAAGCCGCTTGGGATTGAACAAAAGGCCTCAGAAGTCGGAACTGAAGTGATTGCGATTGGAAGCCCACAAGGATTTGAAAATACTGCAACAATCGGTTATTTAACGGGAACTGGTCGAGATATCGAACATGAGTTTACTTATGAAAATATTTATCAAATCGATGCACAAATTGACCAAGGCAGTAGCGGTGGACCTTTATTAGACGCGAAAACTGGAAAAGTAATTGGCATTAATTCGCTTTTATACACGGGAAATACGAGTTTTGGTTTTTCCATTACGATGTATAGTATGACTGAACTCGTAAACGGTTGGATTCAGTCGCCGATGAGTGAACAGCAAGTTGCAAGTATGTTTGGTGCTTATGATGATTATGTTTATTATGATGAAGAAATTCAAGACGAATTCCGTTCATATTATGAAGATTATGATTGGGAAGACGATTACTGGGAATATGAATCCGATGATGATGAGACGGATTGGGAATTTTACGAAGAGGAAGTTTATGAAGAAGTTTCGTATTTTGATGCTGAGGAATTGGCGGATTTTGTCATTTCATTCCGTGCAAATTATGAACAAGCCTTGCATGAAGGGACATACGGCTGGATTGAAGATATGGTAAACCCCGGAAGTACGGCGCACCGCGAGCTTGAACAGTATATTGCTGAAATTGCGGGGATGGACGTGACATTTACATTTCTTGATAATGTCGTGACAAGTATTATAGATGAAGGCGATTATGCGGTTGTTTCTACTTATGAAACATTCGAATTTATGTCCGAAGACGGTGAAATTACGTATTATGAACGTGAAAAAGCATATACAATTGTAATGAATGCGCATGAACAGTATCAAATTACTGCGATTACTACGAAATAAGGAAAGGATGATTCCAATGGGCTATTGTCCAATTGATCATACACAAGAAGATGTTCAGAAAAAATTAACGGAGCAACAACCGTTTTTACCAGAAGGATTGCATCAGCAAATTCAAGTGTTTTTAGATGAAAAACTTGATCAAGAGACGTTAAATGAAGTTTTCCATTTACTGAAGAAGTATGATTTAGCAACAACAGAAGTAAGAGAAGAGCGGGAGAGTGCTTTGCGAAAATTAATGATTTAGTAAACTAGTAGGATAAACAACCATCGATTCTGAGGAAGAGATGGTTGTTTTTGAATTCTCAATTGTAAAAACTTCCAAAATAGATTATTTGTATTATACTAAATAAGAAGACTACTTTAACGTTAAGGGGGAAATAAACATGACAAAGAAGTATTTGATGTATATTGATGGGGAATTTGTTGAAGGGGAGAACAAAGAATATGATGAAGTATTTAATCCATCTACGGATGAATTAATTTCAAAAGTGCCTGTTGCTACAGTGAATGACGTTAAAAAAGCAATTGACGCGGCAGACGCAGCACAAGAAGCATGGGAAGCACTTCCTGCAGTTGAACGCGGCGCTTACTTACGTAAAATCTCAGCTAAGATTCGCGAAAATGCTGAAGAATTAGCACGTGTAATAAGTGAAGAGATTGGTAAAACACAAGAATTATCAACAGTTGAAGTTAATTTTACAGCGGATTACATCGACTACATGTCGGAGTGGGCAAGAAGATATGAAGGGGAAATTATTCAAAGTGATCGCCCTTATGAAAATATCTTTTTATTTAAAAAAGCAATTGGGGTCACGACTGGAATTTTACCATGGAACTTCCCATTCTTCTTAATCGCAAGAAAAATGGCACCCGCGTTAATTACTGGAAATACAATTGTTGTAAAGCCAAGTGAAGAGTCTCCAAATAACGCGGCACTTTTCGCGAAACTTGTCGATGAAGTTGGTTTACCAAAAGGCGTCTTCAACTTAGTGAACGGACGCGGCGAAGATATTGGTGATGAATTATCTTCGAATTCAAAAGTAGGTTTAGTTTCATTAACAGGAAGTGTGGCAGCAGGACATAAAGTAATGGAAGCTGCAAGTAAAAACATTACAAAAGTTAACTTAGAGCTTGGCGGAAAAGCACCGGCGATAGTTTTAAATGACGCAGATTTAGATTTAGCAGTCGAGTCAATTGTCGCTTCAAGAGTCATTAACACAGGACAAGTTTGTAACTGTGCAGAGCGTATTTATGTTCAAGAAGAAGTGAAAGAAGAATTTACGGAAAAATTCGTTGAAGCGATGAAGAAAGTAACATATGGCAACCCATTAGAAAAAACAGGTATTGATATGGGACCATTAATTACGAAAAAAGCACAACAAGAAGTGAAAGCAAAAGTAGATCGTGCGGTTGAACAAGGTGCTGAATTAGTATTCGGTGGAAACATCGTCGAAGGAAAAGGTAACTTCTTCGAGCCAACTGTCTTAGTCAATGCGACAAATGAGATGGAAATTATGCAGCAAGAAGTTTTCGGCCCAGTTGCACCAATTGCGACATTTAAAACAATTGACGAGGCCATTAAATTAGCAAATGATACGGAATACGGGCTAACATCATCTGTTTACACGCAAAATATTAATAAAGCAATGAAAATTGTTGCGAAATTAAAATTCGGTGAAACATATATTAATAGAGAAAACTTTGAAGCAATGCAAGGTTTCCATGCAGGTACTAGAAAATCAGGTATTGGCGGCGCAGACGGGAAGCACGGTCTAGAAGAATATCTTCAGACACATGTTGTTTACCTAGAATATGATAACGACGTTCAATAATGATTAAACAGCTCGCGGGCAGGATAATTTCCTGTCCACGGGCTTTTTTAGTGCGTTTAAATGTTGAAAATGTATCTTGAATAAATAATGTGCACGCAATTCATGAAAATGTCCATGCAATCTGACATAATCTACACGCAATCGGCGATATTGTCCACTGAATAAATAATGTGCACGCAATTCGTGAAAATGTCCACGCAATCTGTCATAATGTGCACACAATCGGCGATAATGTCCACTGAATTATTAATGTCCACACAACAATCGATAATATTTACAAATTAAAGGGTAATTTCTTTAGGACCTTCTCCTTTTTTATTCATGATTCTGAGGGAGTTTGGTGAAACTTTTAATATGATTAAATCAGGATCTTCAGGACCACTGAACCAGTATTTCATTTGTTCATGCCATACTTTTTCTTTCAATGATTCATCATCAGAAATACTAACAGTACCTTCTATCTCTAAGTATTCATCACCAAAGCCCTTCCCCTCATATCCGATAATGATATGTGTATGGGTGTTTTTCTTAATTTCATCTACTTTCTCGGACTTCTTAGACGTTTCTGTATAGATTGTAAACCCGTCATTAAAAAACATCATATATCGTGAATGGGGTTTTCCATCGCGAACCGATGCCATTGTTCCGATAGAACTGTCTTCAAGTATTTTTAATGCTTCTTCTCTGTTATTCATTAAAATCATCTCCTGTTTTTTACTTATGTTTATCACGATTGTTGTTCATCTAAACATTTTCCATAATGAGTGGAATCATTCCTATATAGATAATAAAAAAAATCTTATTCCACCACTCTAAAAATTTTCAAAAATATCATTTATAACATACCCTAAATGGCTGAAAGTATAAGGGGTATTTTTAAAAAATATTTTACGTCGTCGTCACAAGGAATTGGATAACATCTGTCCAAAAAGGGTTTTTAGAATTCCCAGTAAACGTATGAATAAGTGATTTACGGTTATTCTAATATTAAAACTAATGTATTTATATTGACTGATGGAAAGGTAATTACACAAAAGGATGTTTGAAATGATGGATGAAACATTTAAGAAATTAGAGAAAATCAAGCAAAGTTTAAGTGAGAAGTTTTTAGAGCGTGATCAAGAAATAGAAGGAATTTTACTTGCGCTTTTATCTAAACAACATATTCTTTTAATTGGTCCGGCGGGCACGGCTAAATCAGCGTTAACTGCTGAGTTATCAACTATTTTAAAAGGAACCAATTATTTTCATATGTTGTTAACGCCTTTTAGCACACCTGAAGAAATTTTTGGTCCTTTATCTTTAAAACATTTAGCAGAAGGGCATTATCGTCGTAATACTGCGTTTAAGATGCCAGAAGCAGAGATTGTTTTTTTGGATGAAATTTTTAAAGCAAACTCCGCAATATTAAACAGCATCCTAACATTGATTAATGAACGCCTCTATTTCGACGATGAATCACCTATAACTGTTCCGCTTATTTCTGTCATTGGTGCCTCAAATGAGTTGCCTGAAGAGGATGAAGGCTTAGAAGCGCTTTCTGACCGATTCCTTCTTCGATATGAGGTCAAGTACATTCAAAGTGAATATAACTTCCTGTCGATGATGAAACAAGAACCTATACATTCAAAAATCCCGTCTCTGCAATTAAGCGAATTAATAAATCTTCAAAAACTTGTAAACGAAGTGACCGTGAGTGATTTTATATATGAGGCTTTATTAACTATAAAAAATGCTCTCGGAAATGAGGGAATTCAACCATCTGATCGTCGTTTCAAACAATCACTCGATGTGCTTAAAGCAAAAGCTTTGTTACAAGGGCGGAGAACAGTCCAACTTGAAGATCTCTCTATTTTACAACATATTCTTTGGGAGAATTTTTCACAGAAAGAAGCAGTGTATCGGATTATTATGCATTACACCGAGAATTCTTCTGGTTGTTCGCTTGCCGAAATTGAACATGAAGCCGAAGAAATATACGATATTGCTGTTCGCGATCTTTCCATTGAAGCAGGAATGGAAGCGATAAAAAAATTATCGAGCCTTCAAAAAACTGTTGAAAACCTTAAGTCTAATGACGATGGCATCCATGCGGAAAAAAATGTCATATTGGAAAAACTAACATCGATGAGAGCTGAGATTGAAAAGAGCCGATTAGATTTTCAGTGAAAAAGAAATTTTGTCATGATAAACCGATAAATTAATCGCTGTTTTGCTCTTTTAATTTGAAAGGAAATGATTCTTTGAGACGAAGTAAAATTTTACGTGATCAACGCACTGTCTTAAATATAGATTCTTATGATCGGCGGAGATTTCAAGAAATTTTCAAACTATCAAATGGATTACAACGTGTTCGGGATGATTCGCCAATCCCTACTATCGATTCGTTAATAAGAGATATTTGGGCAACATTTTTTAAAATGAAACCTTTTGTTTTAAAAGGAGATGTTCATCCTTCTTTGCGATTTAACCAGATGCTCTTAGAGAAGTGGATCGCATCTGATGAATGTAAAGCGATTCAATTTTATACAAAGTTAGATGAATTCTCTTCAGCGATTTGTACATTAAAAATTGTAGAAAAAATAAATGAGTGGGTGAATGATCTCACCTCAAAAGATTCGATTGAGCTCCGCCTTAGTCAAGCGCCACAACAACATCCTCAAGTAATTTTAGGAGATTCTTCTGAAAATAAACTCGGTGAACATTTAGAGAATGACATTGAAGAAATGTTTGACTTTGTTTTATCAGAAGACAATGCGTTGATGGCAAAATTAGCAAAAGATGTTTTAGAAGAAAGTATTTATATAGAAAATAAGCTAGGCATTTTAATAGGCGGGATAAAGGCAGGAAATTCACGTTCCGAGTTGCAATTTCTACCACTTCGAGACAAACTGTTTTTAGCTGAACAATTGGCAACGAATCCTAAACTACGACGAATTATCGATTGGGCAGGTCGTATGGAAGAAATTATGCAACCGAAGGATAAAACGGAAAAGATTCATATGGTGAATAAAAATGGACTCGTATTTGGAAATGATTTAGCAAGAGTTTTACCGGTGGAGTTAGGATTATATTACGATCTGCTAACAAAAATTGATTTTTTACGGCGATTTTCCGAAAAAAATATTATGCAGTTTGATTTACATAAACGGTCTCGTCTGGGAAAAGGGCCGATGATTATTTGTGTAGACCAATCTGATAGTATGAACGTATTTGAAACAGAATCTAAAGGTTTAGTATTGGCAATCCTTTCAATCGCTAAGAAGCAAAGAAGGGATATTTCAGTTATCTTTTTTTCAAAAGAAATCTTAACTTTTGAATTTAAAAAAGGGAAAATTAACCCGAGTGAATTATTTCGGTTGACTAAAGCTTATTTAAGAGGTGGAACGGATTTTTCAGTTGCGCTAACCGAAGCGCTTAAGATTATAGAGACAACTGCGTTTACGAAGGCAGATATTTTATTTATATCAGATGGAGCCGGAGAAGTATGTGAGACGTTTTTGAGTGAATTTCAGAAATCCCAAAAAGAAAAAAGCTTTCAAATTCAATCTATTCTAATCGGGGGGGAGTCGAAGGAGCTTTTAAAG
>CANSAF010000112.1 GCA_947644645.1 uncultured Sporosarcina sp.
ACAGGTGTATTTAAAGCGTTAAAAAATCAAAATTTATGGAGCCGTAAAAGTTTGTTTGGTTATGCCCGTAAACTACTAGTTTTGGTCATGATTATTTTAGCTAACGTTGTGGATCAGGTGCTTAATTTAGATGGCGTGTTAACGTTCGCGACAGTGTTGTTTTATTTGGCCAACGAAGGGCTTTCTATCATCGAAAATATGGCACAGCTCGGTGTATTGGTGCCAGCCAGCCTTGCAGAAAAATTAAAGCATATCGAAAGCGACAGTCAATCTTTTGGAGAGGAATTACGTGAAGAAATGACTGGAAGCAAAGTGGACAAACAACTTAAAGAAAAGGGTGACGATTAAACTTCGTTGCTCTTTTTTATTTAGGAGGGATAAACATTGGTAGCAATCAAACAGCAACTAGTTAAACGCACCAACCGCATTTCAGCTGGTAAAAATTTAATTAACTATATTACAATCCACGAAACAGCCAATACAAACAAAGGTGCAAATGCACAGGCACACGCAAATCTACAATCCAATGGCAATTCACGTGAAGCATCATGGCATTATCAAGTTGATGACAAGCAGGTAATTCAATCGTTTTCCGATTTGGCTATTTGTTGGCATGCAGGTAAGGGTAATAGGCAATCAATCGGCATTGAAATTTGTGTGAATCAAGATGGAAACTATGCAAAAGCCGTTGGAAATGCTATTGCGCTAGTTAAAATTTTAATGGCTCGTTACAACTTAAACGTAAGCCGTGTCGTGCAGCATAATTTTTGGACAGGTAAAGACTGTCCACATTTTTTGCGTAATGGCAAGAAGGGTATTAACTGGAATCAATTTAAATCTAAATTAAATAATTCGAACATATCTGCAGGAGATTATCTTGTACTAAAATATGGTGATGTTGGTGATCGAGTTAAACTTTATCAAGATAAACTAAAATGTGCAGGTTATAAAATCGACGTTGACGGTTCATTTGGTCCAGCAATGTTAAAAGTGGTTAAACAGTTTCAAAAAGATAATGGCTTGGCAGTAGACGGATATTTAGGTCCCGATACGCAAAAAACGCTTAACAAAGTAGTAAAAGACATAAAAAATGCAAAGGAAGTGGACGAATTGACGAAATACATGGATGAGGTTTTACCACCAACGCAACAGAAAGATGCGGCTGATCTATTCGAGAAAGCTCATAAAGACGGATATTTTAGCGATAATCATGCGCCAAAAACAAAGACTATGACACGTAGGCAGTATTACGATTTAAAAGAAAGTCTTGAAATCCGAGAAAAGTTAAACAAGAAAGTTGAATAGTATTGTCAGTATTAATGAAATAATCTATAGTTAAATAGACTTGCAGAAAGGTCAAAAAGCGACTATCCATTAATTTGGACGGTCGCTTTTTTGCTTGTTTATTGCTTACTAAAGAAAATTAAATAACTCTATTTCAATCCACAAGGCTAATGCCTTGGACTTAAATATAAAACAAATAAATAGATAAGTCAATCAATTTCTTGCGGTTTCAAACTTCTTCCAATACGCTATCTGATTTTTTGTAGCGTTTTGAACGAGTTTTAATTCAGTGTATTTCGCTTCAAATATTTCCCTGTCAACATGTCGCAAATCGGGGAGTTGATAAATTCCCGAACGTTTGCTTAATCTGATGTGCTTTCTCGCACCTTCTTCATCTGTGATTTTGTGGTCAACAAATTTACTGATGATATAGTTCAAATCCTCATCATTGTCCACGATGTGCAGCACTTCCGTATCGTTTTCGTAATGTCCTGTGTACCCAATTATAAATGTGTTTGTCATTTTAATCATTCCTTTTCGATTTTATTTTTTAAATAATTATCATGAAAATACTCTTGGCATTTGGTGCAGTATGTCGTTGTAACTTTACTCTTTTGTGTAGAGATAGCAACGTCCATAACGCCACCACATTGTGGACAAAGTCCTTCCTTACGCCTTTTTTTAGTAGTTTTTTTCTTGTGATTACGCCAACGACACTGATCGCTACAAAACTTAGCGGCAACCGATTTAGGTATGAAGTAATTTTCACAATCAGCGCATTTTTTGAGTTTTTTCTCATTTTTCAATTGAGCTATTTTTCTGTTCACTGCATTAATCGTTCTCCCTGTTATTTGGGATATTTCAACGGTGTTCTTTTTAGTGTTTAATAAATTTATAATCGATAATTCTTCATCTTCTGTCCAACGCAACGCGCTTTTTCCACCTTGCTCACACCCACATGACCTTGAGTGCCCCCTCATTAGATTACTGCTATAAGCTATAGTGTCAGACCCGCAATCACACTTACATAGCCATCTAGGCATTTTGCTTTTAGGGTTTTTCTCAGTTACTTTAATCACAATCAAACTTCCGAATCTTTTCCCTGTTAAGTCGGTGATTTCTGGTTTCGAAACGGTTTCCGTATGCAAGCAGCCACAAGATTGAGTTTTTCCATACCTTAGATTCGACATGTACACTTCTTTTTCATTCCCACAATCACACTTGCAAAGCCAATATCTATGGTAACCTCTTCTTTTAGCTTCTTTTATAACAACTAGACGCCCAAAACGTTCACCAGTTAAGTTGAGAGATTCTCTACTCACGCTACCATCCTTTCGTTTTTTAAAAAGAGGGGAGCAACGCCCCTCAATAAAATACTTCCATGACTTTTGCGTTTTCGATAACTACCTCGCCATCATCCAAACCATCGTCCCAATTTGTGAAATCGTCTCCGATGATTAAGTAGCAATGGTAAGTTTGAAAGAAATCCTTCAATGGTTTGTCGGGTGTTTTCTTTACGTCATGTTTAAACATTTCGATTACCGAGTACAGTCCAAAAGCAGAAGAGCCGTCAAGTTCGTCCATTTCCTCATATTCTTCTGTACCATATTCAGGCATATCTCTTTCATCCTCACGATCAATGTTGTGGCGTGAGTTGTTGACTGATTCACCAATCACTCTTTCTTTATCTTCCCAACGTACACCGATGAAATCATCGCTGTATTCTTCATCTAACTGGATAACACGTTCGTGAAATTCTTTAACCGTAATCATTATTTTTTCCTCCCTTTTGTTTTAAGTGCATCTCCCTTACCTCTTAATTATATTATACAATTATATAACTGTATAGTCAAGGGTTTTTCAAAAAGTTTTTTAATTCGTTAAGGTCATCTTTCCAAAACAATTGAACCTTACCTCTGCCATCGCCAAATTCCTTACACGGTACAATGTTTTCATTTCTTAAATGGTACTGGAATGCTACGTTTGAAAGTCCAACGTAACCTTCAGCCTCTCTTCTTGTCATGATCTGATTTAAAAATTCTTCTTTTGTCATTTCCATATATATTCTTCCTTTCAAAAGGTTTCCCTCTTTGGTATAATAAATGTGCGAGATTTATATTTTTCAAAGAGGGGGACGCTTTTATAAGCGTTCTTTTTTTATGCCTTTATTTCATATTCGAATGTAGCAATAACATTCTTGTTGATGTCTAAAATTTTAACTTCTTTCTCTGTCATGATTCCGTCCTCATATCTCAGCAAAACACTTTCGCTTAATTGATCAAGCACCTTGTCAACAACGGCCCAATCTTTATTGCCTTTAAATCGGTCTAGTTGTTCTTGCGTAATAATAATTTTCGTCATTTTTAATCATTCTCCTTTTTTATTGGTAAACTCGGAACGTGTGACTGTAATAGTTAATGTAGTCTTGTGCTCTTTGCACAGCTACTTCAAGCGTGTCCCCTGTAGACATGTAATACTTAGCAGCTTTAGCTACGTTGCGATCCATAGCATTTAAGTCGATGCCTTTGTATTCCATTTGAGTTACCTCTACAGCATTCACTTCTTCCGCAGTTAGGAAATTAGTTGAAACGTTGCCGCGGTGAATGTAGATGTCTGTCACTCCGTCCATTTCAAAATCAATGTCGATTCCTTTAATTTTGATGCGAGTGTATACGTCGCCATTTCCGTTTACTTTGATTTCAACTGCATCCCCAAAATCAGTATCTACAGCTTCAAAGTATTGGAATCCGTCCAATGTCATGATTTCCTCAACGTCCTTTACTCCGAATTTGTTTACCAGTGTGTTTGTGATTGTCATGTTAACCATCTCCTAAGTTTTATTTTTCAGCAACTTACTTTAATGTCTTGGCTCCTCCTTGTTTGTCGCTCACTCCTTGTGGAGGTCATGGCGCAAGTGGCTCGATTAAAGTTGTTTTTGTGTTGCTGTTTTTCTAACTATCTTTACTATACACTTATATAATTGTATAGTCAACGATTTTAGCAAAAGTTTTTTATTTATTTTTCTGTTATTCCAACAAAAACCATACCTACGCACTTTACACACTAAAATATTTTAATTAATTTTTAAAAACATTGAGATTTTGTCGGATTCCGAGTCCTTCCGAGCTTTTCCGATTCTTTCCGCGGATATAAAAAAACTTCCCTCTATATAGAAGGAAGTCTGAATATCATAAATGCGATCTCTCGAATATGAGCGTTCGCATTTTTATTTGCTTTACAACCGAACGTTTATTCTGTATGATGAATAAAAAGGAGGGAACGAGTGTGCGTAATCAATTAGTTAAGTCGATGAGGTTTGGTGAGTCACTGGATATGATGTATATGTCAAACGGTGGGGTAATTAGCAAACGGCGTATAAAGGTGCTGCAATTGGATGGGGAGACATTTAAAGCATATTGTCATTTAAGGAAGGCTAAAAGGACTTTTAAGGTTGAGAATATACTCGCACTTGTTCCCGTTACATCTAGGGAAAGCATGGTGATTTGATGAAAGATTACAAAGACCGAGGCATGATTAAATGGCAGGGCATGATGCTAACCGACCATGTCAAAAAGATTAAAGAATGGGATGCTGAAGATAAATACATCCCTCGTCCACGGCTGGAAGAATTCGAACTTAATTCTATCGCCGAAGAAATCGAACGCGCTTACAAAGGTAAATCTACTATTAAATTAACTTATTGGCGTGATGGGGAATTGTCCGATGATTACGGCATTCCTATCGAAATTAACACGTCAAACAAAACAATTTTGATTGATGATCCGTTCAGCACAGCAAGATATTCATTTAACGATATTGTCGCAGCATCATTAATATTTGAATGAAGGGATGGAGATTTTAATGAGAGCAGTACCGAAACCAAAAGTAACTAAAAATACAATTGCGACTCCCAAGTTGACGGAAGAAGAATTTATGCAAATTGGCGAAGCGATTGGGGAAGCGCTTGAATTTGAGAATGTAGTTACGATTACCGTGTTTTTTCAAAAGCGATATGAATCTGTGACGGGGAAAATTACGAGCGCAGATGCACAAACAGGAATTTTAAAGCTACAGGTTGGACTGGATAACGTGCGGATTAATATTAATAACATTGTAAAAGTGGAGTGATTAAAAACGACCTTTCCATATAATAGGATTGGTCGTTTTCGTGATTTTATTACATCACCAAAAACATCACACGAATTATCACATAATGTACAAAAAAAGTCACAACTTGCCACTAGTTGCTATCCTGTAAATCTTAAAAACTAGCTTGTCGTGAGGTAGTTCACCAAGAACCAAAAACACACAAAACGGAATGAATTTATAAGCGCCACAACGGGTAGCAGCTTGGGAAGTGCTTTCGGGCGCTACGCGTTGTGGAGTGTTCGGAATTTATGTTGTTGTTTTCCGATGTTTAGTTTTAAAAAGATGCGAGGAATCTAATCCCTCGCATCTTTTTATTAGCTTGTCGCTTCATAACCCAGCTTTTCAAGTGCTGAGAAAACTGGTTTTAATTGGATATGTCCTTCGCCGATCATTTCTTCATTGATCAAGAGAAGTGGATAGAAATATTCGTCATTGCGAACTTGTTCTGAAATTTCGGCTTGACGTTCATTTTCATGATCTTCATCGATATCGATATACTCAATTGTAAAAGATTGTTCAGGGTATTTTCGGCTGATTGCTGCCTCTAACCATTCATACGTATCTTTTGAAGAAGGTGCGCCGACACAACTTGCACAAATGACCTCTGCTCCATAAATTTCGATAATTGCATTTTGTTTCTCCATAAAAAGATTCCCCTTTCAATTTCAATATTGGATTTTTTTCGCCTTCCAGTTTATAATAATTATTATAATGAAGGGAGCTAAAGATAAATGACAAACACAACAATGATTGAATCAGTTCAAGAAGTACTAAATAAATTACGTCCATTCCTATTACGCGACGGCGGTGACTGTGAGCTTGTAGACGTTGAAGATGGTATTGTAAAATTGCGTCTACTAGGTGCATGTGGTACTTGCCCAAGTTCAACAATTACCCTAAAAGCAGGTATTGAGCGCGCATTACTTGAAGAAGTTCCAGGTGTCGTTGAAGTAGAACAAGTATTTTAATTTGAAAATATGAAGAAAGGGCCTCTCTAGGCTCTTTTTTCTTTGCGTTATCATGAAAAAATCCATCACAATGCATTATATTTATTGTACAGCATTTTGCTGATGAAGTGGAAAAAACGAATCATCTAGATTGAGTCAAGTTTTTGTGGGAATTAATTTTGAAAGGAAAATTCTTTTCTAAAT
>CANSAF010000113.1 GCA_947644645.1 uncultured Sporosarcina sp.
CAACGAAGACCTCTCGCAACTGTTCCAACGACTCGTTCCACTTTAATCGCTCCTTATATATCCCAATTTACTTTAAATTATAGCCCATATACTTGTACTATACACGTCTTAAGTGGTATAAGTAAAATTAATATATCAAATGATAGATATAAGGGGTGCTTATATGGTTAGCAAATTGGATCTGTATAAAATTTTTTGCCAAGTAGGCGAAAGTAAAAGCTTTTCACAAGCGGCTAAAGCATTGTATATGACGCAACCAGCCGTGAGTCAGGCGATTATGCAATTGGAAAGAGAATTAGATATCCGTTTATTTAATAGAAGTCCAAAAGGCGTTGTGTTAACGGATGAAGGACGTTTATTGTTTGAATACGCAACTTCTGCATTAAACCTTTTACATGTGGGTGTCGAAAAGATAGGCGAGTTCAAAAACTTAACTGCTGGCGAATTAAAGGTTGGTGTTGGTGATACAATTTCCCGATATTTTTTACTTCCTTTTTTAGAACTATTTCATAATCGCTATCCGAATATAAAATTCAAAATAGAAAATGGAACGACTTCGGAATTGATCTCCATTTTAAAAGCAGGAGAAGTTGACATTGTTGTCTGCAATTTTCCATTAGAAGATTCAGCACTTACAACGAAAGCATTTATCGATGTCCATGATATTTTTGTTTGTGGTGAAAAGTATCGACATATATTAACTGATCCAATCAGTTATGAAGAATTAATGAAGTATCCACTAATTTTTTTAGAGCCAAAATCTAATTCAAGGCGTTATGTGGAGAAGTTTATTTTATCAAAAGGTGTTCAAATTTCACCTGAATTCGAGCTAGGTTCTCATGATTTATTATTGGAATTTGCGAAAATTAATTTAGGAATTGCGTGTGTGACGAAAGAGTTTTCGGAGGATTATATTAGTCGAGGTATCGTCTCAAAAGTAAATGTCGTCGATCCAATTCCAAAAAGGGAAATCGGTGTTTGTTTTTTGAAAAGCGTCCCATTATCGCTAGCGGCAACACGTTTTGTCGAAATGATTGAGCAACGAAAGTAAACAGAGTCCCCCCATATCGTGAAAAACAATTGTAAAGCTTATGTAAAGAAATACCAATTCCCCATTTTGTGATAAAGATAAATGGTACATTGTAAATAGAATGTTCGAGAAAGTTATTTCTTATGAATCATTATTTTTTATAGTTGTTTTGAACTAATTGTGGGAAGGGAACTAGCAAATGAAAAGAATTTTAAATGTGGATAGCTTGAATAAAAAGTTATTGATCATTTTTTTATCCATTACAATTATTCCGTTGTTGATGGCGATGGCTGTCATTTATTATGCCATGGAGCAGGGCTTTTCAAAATTAATCAATGATCGACAACGAGAAATGGAGCATACAATTCAAACAGAATTTGATAGGGTTGCTGAAGAATTATTAGAGTTAACATTTACTTACAGCCAAGAAGGAGCATTGGTTTCAGCTTTTATGTCAGGTGAGCGGTCGCAACTGTTAAACGAAGTTGAAAAGCATTATCCGAGATTACAAAAAGAGCATGCATTGGAAGTTTTTGAATTTGGAGATGCTTCAGGCGTTGTCGCTTTAAGGGGGCATAATCCCGAAAAATTCGGCGATGATAAAAGCGATTTACCTGCAATTCAATTTGCTTTAAAACAACAATCGATTTCAGGTTTTGAATTTGGAAAAAGTGGGCTTGCTGTTCGAGCATTTACACCTATTGTTTACGATAATACTGTTATTGGTACATTACAAACAGGGCTCGACGATTCATTTTTACAAACATTAAGTAAGATGCTTCCGAATATAATTATTGATATATACGATCGGGACGGAGAAGTGGTTGTATCTTCGGATGAACAAAATATCGGCGGACAGTTGGCACAATCATCTATTTTAACGGCGGTTGAAAAAGGTGAAGTGATTTCACAGGAAAATAATGAGATGATGCATTCATATATGCCGATGTATGATCCAACGGGGAGTAATTTATTAGGTGTGATTGGCGTTACACAAAACCTATCCGTGATTTATACGATTAAACAACAGGGGATTATGATTGCTTTAGCTATGATTTTACTGACGTTTATAATTGTAATTGTTGTATCGTTTAAGTTTAGTCGTACAATTGCTAATCCAATTACTTATTTAGCTTCCATTATGGAGAAGTTATCGAAAGGCGATTTAACTGTAGAGATTGAAAAGAATGACAGGGCAGATGAAATTGGTCGATTAACTTATCGAATGGAAAGGATGAAAAATGTTCTTCATCATACAATTGGTCAAGTTGCAGCAGCATCAACCAGTGTCGCCAATCAAAGTGAGGAACTTGTTCAGTCTGCTACAGGCGTTAAAGCCGGATCAGAACAAATTGCAATGACAATGCGAGAAATTGCCCAAGGAAGTGAAAAGCAAACTGAAACCGTTAGCATATTAGCAGAAACGATGGAAGGATTTTCATCCCAGGCAGAAGTGATGAATCAAGATGGTAAGGAAATCCATACTGCTACGATGGGCGTTTTAACATTGACGAAAAATGGACACCAGTTAATGCTTGAGTCTGAAAAACAAATGATTAAAGTCGATGATATTGTTCGCCATGCAGTTGAAAAGATGAGCGTATTAAATGAGCAGACAAGAGAAATTTCTCAGTTGGTTACGGTCGTTCAAGAAGTTGCAGAACAAACAAATTTACTCGCTTTAAATGCTGCAATTGAGGCGGCAAGGGCTGGAGAAAACGGAAAAGGCTTTGCTGTTGTTGCGACAGAAGTGAGAAAACTAGCGGAGCAAGTATCCAAATCCGTGGCAGATATTACAACGATTGTAGGGGCTATTCAAGCGGATTCCAATACGGTGATGTCGTCTTTACAAAGTGGTTATGAAGAAGTTGAAGTAGGAACAGAACATATTCAAAAAACAAGTTCTACATTCAATGAAATTAATCAATCTGTTGTGGAAACGGTGAATGATATTCAAAAAATCGTTCGAAATTTATCGGAATTTGCTTATCAGAGTAAAGCTTTGAATCATGAAATGGAAGGAATTTCAGCAGTTTCACAACAATCTTTGGCAGGCATTGAAGAGACAACCGCGACAAGTCAGCAAACGAGATTTTCAATGGAAGAAGTCACAAAGGAATCTGAAGCATTAGCGCAGTTAGCGGATGATTTACATATGCTTGTGAATTATTTTACGCTTCATTCTGGAGAGAAAGATTGAACGCAAGTTAATAAATAACGCCTAGAAAATCAATTTTCTAGGCGCTGTTTTTATTTTTCGACAAAATGTTCCACGTGAATCATTTTACTGTTGGGCTGCCAAACGATCAACATGGAGAACACGGAAACCATTATTCTCTAGTTTGGTTTGAATCTTCTCAATTTCTTGATCAGTTTTCCCGTTTTCCAATGTAATAACGACACGTCTTGCAACGACGGATCCATTATCGAGCGTAAACATTCCTTCGATATTTTCCCCGCGTAATGCTTTGGTTAGCTTTTCAATCATGCCTCTCGCTTCAATGGAAGAAAGTGTTAAGTTAATGCCGCCTGTATGGACAGCAAATGCATCTTCTAGCACACTTTCAACTTTGTTATGCGTCAAAATTCCGATCAGCTTTCCATCTTCCACTACGCTAATAAATGGCAATGCTTTAATGGCAACAAGTGCATTTAAAAATGGCGAACGTTGTTGAATATAAACGTCTTGGTGTTTTAAAAGATGGTCGATATTTTCTTTGTTTGCCCCATCATGTTCATATAAATCCTCCATGACATGCACTTTATAAACCATTCCTTTATATTGCCCATCTTCGTCCGTAACTGGTATACAACGGTATCCACTTTCTTTTAAAACGTCATAAACTTCTTGAACCTTTTGATTATTTTGGACAGTCGTGACGTTATGTAGTTCTAAATATAAGTCCCGTACAAACATATAAATTCCTCCCAACCCATTATCTAAATTTTTAGATTACAAATATACTATAACATGAAATGGAAAAAAGTACTTTATTTAGAAGAATAATTTTTATGTTTGAAAGAGGTGTTTTTGAAGAGTTCAACTGCTTGAAATGGTGGATTTAAAGCTTATTTTGGTGAATTTACAGCGCCGCCTCGCGAATTTACAGCAATGTCGTCTGAGTTTACAGCGCCCCGCCGCGAGTTTACACGAATATCGTTCGAGTTCACATCCCCCGCTGCGAATTTACAGCACTTCGCCATAACTTCATCAAAATTCATGAATATAAAAAAAGCGGAGCGCTTTAAGGCGACCGCTTTAAAAATATTAAGTAAGCTGCATTGTTGTAATGCAAGTGTTATCGCCTTCGAAAGTTGAAAGCGTTGATTCGACTGTTTTTCCATTATAGGAAATTTTCACGTCGAAGTTTTGATCGCGTGGCAACCATAAATCGATAAACCCATTTTCAAATGAAGGGACTTTTTCGTCTAAAACAACATTTCCATCTTCATCAACGATATAGACGTCGAAATCTTTTTCGATAAGTTCACCTTGGCAACCAGTTAAACTATGCACTGCACATTCATGTGTGAAAGTTTCAAAGGGTGCAATTGAGACGAAGAACTCGTCATTTGGTAAATCATATGAAACAGGTTGTTTTCCCTCTTCAGTAACAATCAATTCATGAGATGTGATTGATGCTGTCGTGGTACCAAAATCACCAACACTGTATGCATGAACTTTTTCTTTAATGTCTTCACTGTCTGCACCTTGTTCGTCGTTTCCACAAGCGGCTAGCGTAAATGCAAATAATAATGTAAGGAGAATAAATCCAAATTTTTTCTTCATTTTTTTCGCTCCTGTTTATTTTAATTATCCCGATTTTATCATAAAAAAAGGTTTAATTGTGTATGTTCACGAAACGCTCATACATTAAAGTGATGAAAATGATAAAATAAAGAAAGGAGGTTGTTTCATGAACGATTTATCAGTAGGTTCGTTATTAGATGTCATGGGGGAATTGTTTTCGGATGAAATATCAATTGCCGTAACGAATACGAAAGAATATATTTATTATCGTCCAAGTAAGCGAATTGATTTGAAGATTAAAACTGGGGATTCGCTGAAAGAAGGGACGCTTGCACATAAAGCGATTGCGCAAAATCAGAAAGTGTCGGAATTTATTAATCGAAATATGTTTGGAGTACCGTATCACGGGATGGCGGTGCCTTATCAAAGGGACGGTCAGTTGGCAGGGTGCGTACTTGCGATTTATCCCGCATATACAGATGGGAAGTCTGTTGTTACGGTGAAAACTTCAGATGGTTGGACACCGATTCCGTTTAAAGATGTTGTATATATTGAAGTGAAGGCAAGGAAAACATATGTCGCGACAGAGGATTTGGTAGGGGTTCATAAAAATACATTGCAAGAGTTCGAATTTATATTACCACGTGATTCTTTTGTAAGATGTCACCGCTCTTTTATTGTGAATGTTCATCAAATTAAAGAGATTTTCCCCGACACGCATTCTACATTTTTATTAGTGATGAGAGATGGGACAAAAATTCCAGTTAGCCAGTCATATTCTAGTTATTTTAGGAAATTATTGGGTTTTTAAGTGTTGAATTACATTTTTTTACTATTATAAACGGGAAATATCATCTTTCATGTCTTGAAAATCATGCTTTACGCATGTTTTTTCTATTTCCAGTCGAAAAAGCGCTTTCTTTTCATTCATTGCGATAAAATTTGACTAAAAGTTATGAAAAGGGAGCGTCAGTGAATGTCTAATCATATGGAACGTATTCGACATGTTCAACTACAAGATTCAATTGTCTCAGCGGAAGAAGCAGCATCATGGATTCAAGATGGGATGACATTAGGGTTAAGCGGTTTCACACGCGCAGGAGATGCAAAAGCAGTTCCTTTAGCGCTAATTGATCGTGCGGAAACTGAATCATTTAAAGTGAATGTATTCACAGGTGCTTCACTTGGTTCGGATATTGACCGCTTACTTGCGGAGTCTGGCATTGTAAACAAACGTTTACCATTCCAAGCAGATCGTGCAATGAGAAATAAAATTAATGAAGGTGCACATTTATTTGTTGACCAGCATTTATCACATACAGCTGAAATGCTTCGTGCAGGCACACTAGAATCAATTGATTTTGCAATTATTGAAGCGGTTGCAATTACAGAAGACGGCATGTTAATTCCTTCAACGTCAGTTGGAAACTCACTTGCATTTGCAGCGAATGCTGAAAATATTATTATTGAAATTAATACAGCACAATCTGCAAACTTTGAAGGTTTACATGATTTATATGATTTAGCAAAACAAGGCGAAAGAGGTCCGATTCCGTTAACGAAAGCGGATGAGCGTATCGGAACAATTGGGATTCCACTAAATCTTGACCGCGTGAGAGGGATTGTTTTAACAAACCAAGCAGACTCACCGTCAACAATTGTTGCGCCAGATGAAGAAACTGAAGTAATGGCTGAACATTTATTAGCATTTTTACGTTC
>CANSAF010000114.1 GCA_947644645.1 uncultured Sporosarcina sp.
AAAGTCATCTGGTGGCGGATTCATGAAAGGCATGATCGCTGGTGGCTTAGCAGGACTATTATTCGGAAGTCTGTTTGCAAATATGGGGATGTTGGGCTCTGTTCTTGGCTTTTTAATCAATGCAGCAGCGATTGTCTTTTTAATTGTCATTATTAAAAAGGTATTTACGCTCTTCACTGAGAAGAAAAGAAGAGAAGAGGAAGAGAGAAAATGGCAACATTAATCATCAACGAACAAGATATCGTCAATGCACTTTGCTTATACATGTCTCATGAAAAAGATGTTGAACCTGATGAGATTGAAGTAGAATTATTTTATGATGACGAAATGAAAGATCCATACGGCGCTGAAGTGACTCATCAACATAAAATGGAAGAAATCGGAACACCGAAAATCATCTCTTCTCTTCGTCTATGGCTCAATCTTTACACAGACATCGACGGCATCGCAGCAGGTCTAAAACTTCACTTTGATGAAGAAGATGGGATTTATGCTTCTGCTTGGTGATTTTTAAAGTGGAAAATGGCCCTCATTGCAACTAAATACAAATAAACCTCGACGTAGCCAAATTGCTACATCGAGGTTTATTTTTCTATTCATTCCCTAAAATAATCCCAAATGCTCCCGAAACGTATGCCCAGCATAACTTGTTCTGAAAAGACCTCTCTTTTGCATTTCAGGCACAACTAATTCAACGAAATCATCCAAACCACCAGGTAATGTAGGCGGCATAAGATTAAATCCATCAGCTACTCCTGCTTCAAACCAAAGTTCCATCTGATTCACGATTTCAGTAGGTGTACCAATCAATGTAAAATGTCCACCCCCTGCATTTAAATATCCTAATAATTCTTTCACTGTTGGTTGCCTATCTCGAATAATTTCTAATATTGTTTCATAACGTCCAACTGGACCAGTAAATTCCTCAACTGGTGGTAATGGCGGTACTTTTTGATCAATTTCCCACTTTGAACAATCTTGTTGAAGAAAGAAGCTCAACTGTTTTAAAGCAGTTTCAATCGGCAATTTGTCATCTAAAGCTGCTTTCTTAGCCAATGCCTCTTCACGTGTCTCACCTACGTAAGTGACTAATCCCGGAAAGACTTTAATATGTCTGTTAGGATTGTCACTTAGTTGAACTTGTTCATCTAATTTTTCACGAAATCTTTTGGCTTGTTTTAAATTCCACGACACTGAGTATACTGCATCTGCATGTTTTGCTGCTAATGCGATACCTTGTTTGGATGCCCCCGCCTGCATAGATACTGGTTTGCCTTGTGGACTTTTTGGCGTCGTTGACGGTCCGTGAACTTTAAAATAAGTACCTTCATAATTAATTGATTGAATGTTTGAAGGGTTTATCAACTTTTTTTCTTCACGACAATGCAAGAATTCTTGACTATCCCATGAGAGAAATAGTTTATTCATTAACGTAGCAAATTCATCTGCTTTCTCGTAACGTTTATCATGAGGAGGAAGTTCTTCCATCCCATGATTTAACGCTTCTAAATCAGTCATTGACGTAACAAGATTCCATCCAACACGACCTTTTGTAATATGATCTAAACTTAATAATTGTCGTGAAGCTGTAAAGGGATTAGAAAAAGTACTTGAAATTGTTGATACTAATCCTACATGATTTGTCACTTGAGAAATAGCTGTTAATTTGACGACTGGATCAAACCAAAATGCTGGCATCTCACTAGAATCTTTACCTGGGAATGATTGATTATCAGCAAAAAAGACTGCATCAAAGTAACCTTTTTCCGCCAGTTGTGCCAAGTATTGGTAATAGGAAATATCTCCAATCCGTTCAATACTTGAATCAGGCATTAACCAAGCTGCTTGATGATGTCCACAACCATACAACAACACACCTAAATGTAACTCTTTCCCCTTTGTCATTGATTCACACCTCGAGCGATTACATATTATTTTCAAAAAACTAACGCGTACCATTCCAACAGTTAATTCATCGTTAATCCGCCATCTACTGTAATATTTTGTCCAGTAATCCCATCCGCATTTTCTGAAGATAAATAGGCAACCATATTGGCTACATCTTGTGGTGTCGTCACCGTCTTTAATGGTGTTGACTGGGCAATTAAATCGAATACTTCTGGCGTTGTGACAGCACTCGCATCGGTTGTTTTTAAAAGGCCTCCCGAAACTACATTTGCTTTCACTCCGTATTGCCCCAATTCAGAAGCGATATTACGTGTAAAACCAATTAATCCAGCTTTAGCCGTTGTATATTCATGATAAGGTACAACCGGATTTTGGTATAAATTGGTGCCGATACTAATAATGCTGCCATTTTTTCGTTCAATAAATTGAGGCATAACGCTTTGAACAATATTGAAGGCCGCTTTTAAAGTACCATCAATTTGCTGCTGATAATCGTCCCAAAAAAGTTCTCTAAATGGCTTTTGCGCATTTGGATCAAATTTGAAACCTACTAATGCATTATTTACAACAACATCAATTTGACCAAAATATTCCGTTGCCTTTGCTATCATTTCCTCTACTTCTTGACGATTTGTTACATCAGCTTGAATCGCAATCGCCTGCGCTTCACCAATTTCAGAAGCAAGCTTTTCAGCCGATTCTTTGCTCTTATAATAATTAATAACTACTTGAAATCCTTGTTGTGCCAACGTTTTTACAATCGTCGCACCTAATCCCCTACTACTTCCCGTTACCAATACTGTTCTTGCCATTAAAAATCCCTCCAAAAGTCATTTCATCTGTAGAAAAATAAAAATACGCAATCCCCCCGTAGGAAAATTGCGTATCACAATAAAAACATATTAAAAAGACAGCGTCATTTTTAAATATGGTTTAAAGTTTACACTTTCCTACGCTAGTTTTATCTAGTTCAGGTTCAAAGGGTTCGAGGTCATACTCATCTCAGTTATAAAACACCCCTAGTGCATCTATTCAAATTTCATATCATTCACTTACTAGAATTAAAGAGTTTCAACAAGCTTGTCCCCAAGAGCGTAACACATCTTTTCCTTTTCGACAAATTCTTTTTTAAATCTCCAAAACGTATTTGACAAAAAAAGAATGTCTGATAACATTAAATCCGAATTGAATAATCAGAATAAACTAGGAGTGCTTGTGTGACAAGCTGAGATCGAAGTATAACTTCGGGATTCTTTGAACCTGATCTAGTTCGTGCTAGCGGAGGGAAGTGATAAAATGCAATTGACCAATTATGTATGGTGAAACCACTTTCCTGTTTTTTACAGTCAAGTGGTTTTTTTATTTTATAAAAACATAAAGGAAGATGCCTTTGAATGATTTACATATTGTATCGACCGGACTACAAAATAAAGAAGAATTGATAGAAAAACTGATTGCAGTTTCCGCTCATGTGGATTTTGTGCATCTAAGAGAAAGAAGCTGGAGCGCACGGGAGCATATCGAAGTCATTGATCAACTCGTTCAAGAAGGTTTACCAAGAGAAAAAATAATTATCAATGATCGAATTGATCTTGCTGTCACAGAATGTTTAGGCGGGGTTCAACTTACGTCACATAGCATCCCTATTCAAAAAGTAAAAAAACACTTTCCACATTTAAAAATAGGATGCTCTGTCCACAGCGTAGATGAAGCAATCAGTCAAGAAAAACTGGGCGCTGATTATCTCATTTATGGACATATTTTTGAGACAAACTCAAAAGCTGGTACACCGCCAAGAGGACTACTCGCATTCCAACATTTAGCTAGTAGCGTCAATATTCCTGTCATCGCAATTGGAGGAATTAAACCAAGCAATATACAGTCAGTGATGGAAATGGGCGCAAGTGGGATTGCGGTTTTATCTGGAATCTTATTAGAAAATGACAGTTTAAATGCCGCTTTAAAATATCGAGAGAAATTGAAAGCTAAAGAGAGGTGTATAAAAAATGAATTTGCGGATTAATGATGAATTGATTCATGTACCAAAATCGATTAAAACGATTACAGATTTAATTCAACACTTAGCATTAAGCAATCCTTTTATCATCGTTGAACATAATTCTGTCATTTTAAAAAATGACGAACATGCACAAACAACAATCAATGATGGCGATAAAATCGAACTTGTTCAATTTGTCGGGGGTGGCTAATTCTCGATTTATTTAAAAATTGATTATTTTACAGGGGGTCTATGGATGTTACGTATAGGAGATTATGAATTTAATTCGAGATTATTTTTAGGAACCGGGAAATTCCCAGATTTTGATATACAAAGAGAGGCCGTCATCGCTTCAGAGACAGAAGTATTAACTTTTGCGGTAAGGCGTATGAATATTTTTGAGCCAAGCCAACCAAACTTCTTGGAGAAAATAAATTTAGACCAATATAAGTTTTTACCTAATACTGCCGGTGCAAAGACTGCTAGGGAAGCGGTTAGAATCGCAAAACTTGCAGAAGCTTCTGGAATTTGTCATATGGTTAAAGTTGAAATTATTGGATGCGACAAAACGCTTTTACCTGATCCAGTTGAGACACTTAAAGCTTCAGAAGAATTGCTGAAAGAGGGATTCACCGTTTTAACATATACTTCAGATGACGTCGTCTTAGCTAGAAAACTAGAGGAAATGGGTGTCCATGCAATCATGCCGGGTGCTTCTCCAATTGGATCTGGCCAAGGAATTATTAACCCACTCAACTTAAGCTTTATTATTGAACAAGCATCTATTCCAGTCATTGTTGACGCTGGAATTGGTTCCCCTAAAGATGCTGCGTATGCGATGGAGTTGGGCGCGGATGCTGTCCTGTTAAATACTGCTGTTGCCGGAGCCAAAGATCCTGTTAAAATGGCAAAAGCGATGAAATTAGCAGTCCAAGCCGGCGAACTTGCTCAAAAAGCAGGGCGAATTCCTATGAAACGAACAGCGACAGCTAGTAGTCCTTTGGAAGGAATTAGCATTTAATATGGATCGTTACTCAAGGCAAACGCTATTTCCTCAAATTGGCGAAGCAGGTCAGAAACAATTAGCCAAAAAACACGTCCTCATCATCGGTGTAGGGACGCTTGGTACTCAAAGTTCCGAAGTGCTTGCACGTGCCGGTGTTGGGAAATTAACAATTGTGGACCGTGATTATGTTGAATGGAGTAACTTACAACGTCAACAATTATACACTGAACAAGACGCAATCAAACAAATTCCTAAAGCTATCGCCGCCAAAGAAAAGCTTCGGGAAATTAATTCAGAAATTGAAATTGAAGCGCATATTATGGATGTGACACCTGTTGAGCTGGAGCAGCTTGTTTCAGATGTCGATTTAATTTTAGATGCTACAGATAATTTTGATATTCGAATGATGATGAATGATATTTCCCAAAAACATCAAATTCCTTGGATTTATGGATCTTGTGTAGGAAGTTATGGAATTAGTTTTACCATTTTTCCGAAAGAAACACCCTGTCTTCATTGTTTACTAGAAACGATTCCAATTGGCGGACCGACTTGTGATACAGCCGGGATTATTCATCCCGCGGCCAGTCAAGTCGTCGTTTATCAAACAGCTGAAGCTTTGAAAATTTTAACAAATAATGATCAAGCTTTGCGAAAAAAATTAGTCTCTTTCGATGTTTGGGAAAATCGAAATGTCCAAGTCGATGTCGCACCACTGAAAAACTCTAATTGCTTATCTTGCGGACCCAACGCTACTTACCCATTTTTAAGTTATGAGCAGCAAACAAAAACAGCTGTTTTATGCGGACGAAACGCTGTGCAAATTAAACCACCCGGAAAGCAAAAACGCGATTTATCGAAAATAGCTGAACAGCTCAAGCAATTAGGTGGAGAAGTAAAGTCCAATCATTTTCTTCTATCATTTACAATTGGTGAAGAAAGGATCGTCTTATTTCAAGATGGCAGAGCGCTGATTCACGGGACAAATAATATTGAAAAAGCAAAGACATTATATTATCGATATTTCGGTTAGTGAAAGGTGCCTGGACCTAAAACAGTTGTTAGAGGAACTTTTTACTAGAATTTGCGCGCTATTCCATGGAATCTGCGCGCAATCTTGAATAATGTCTGCGTTAGATTGGATTCTGCACCCTTTTCGCTAGAATCTCCACACAATCGGAGAGAATCTGCACGCAATATTGAATAATGTGCACGCTAAATTGAATTTCCGGTGCTATGCAACTTCCTCACCTTTTCAAAGAAACTATCATCCAAAATTCATTCATTTTCTTCAGGCAACTCACCATAATCCATGCACAAATCGTTAAATAAAAATTCATCCATTAGTTTCCGCAAAACGCCTGA
>CANSAF010000115.1 GCA_947644645.1 uncultured Sporosarcina sp.
GTTTGTTAGAGGTATACTAAACGTACTCCATACGAATGCATAAGAAAGGGTGAAAGAATGTTTCTTTCTTTTGTATCCGATCATTGGCGTAAGTTATTATTCCCTCTTTTTGCCGTAATGGCAATGCTCGTTTTTTTGTTCATTCCCCGTGGACAAGTCAGTCAAGAAGGGCTTCTTTTTGACGAGCAAATTCCTATTCAAGAAAATCTAGTTGAAGCAATTTCAGAAGATGAGAAAGCCGACGTTCTGCCGGTTGTTTTTATCGTGGATGTGAAAGGTGCTGTCGTGCATCCGGGTGTTTACACATTGGAAGAAGGAGACAGGCTGATTGATGCCATTAATGCGGCAGGTGGGTATTTGGCGGAAGCGGATACACGTCTGATTAATCATGCATTAAAATTGTCTGATGAGATGCTGATTTATATTCCAGTGTTGGGTGAAGAACCTATAGAAGAACATACAGTTATTCAAACAACAGAGGTCACGTCTGCGGATAGTGGAGGGAAAGTAAATATTAATACCGCATCCGAAAGTGAATTGACGACTTTAAATGGCATTGGGCCTGCGAAAGCGGCGGCGATTATCCAATACCGTGAAGAACAAGGATTATTCCAATCTCCTGAAGATCTTATGCAGATTTCGGGAATTGGTCAAAAGACTTTTGAAAAATTACAAAGTGAAATTACAGTAAAATGATGGAGGGATTCGTATGGAGCGAATTACTTGGGACCAATTTTTTATGGCGCAATGCCATCTACTAGCGCTAAGAAGTACATGTACGAGACTTTCTGTTGGCGCAATTATCGTGCGAGATAATCGGATTATTGCAGGTGGTTATAACGGTTCGATTTCGGGCGGCGATCATTGTATCGATCATGGTTGTTATGTTGTAGACAATCATTGCGTACGAACGATTCATGCGGAAATGAATGCTGTTTTACAATGTGCAAAATATGGAACACCGACTGCGAGTTCGACAATTTACGTGACACATTTCCCTTGTTTACAATGTGCAAAAGCGTTGATTCAAGCGGGCGTGAAGCGTGTTATTTATGCGACAGATTACCGCAATAATGAATATGCCCAAACATTATTTGCACAATCAGGCGTGTCTGTTCAGCATATTCCGTTTGATGAACGAAAAGTTGATTTTTTGAGCGAAGGAAAATTAACTTTAATGAATGAAATGATTGATTCAATGCGTGAACTTGGCGCAGATGACGAACAATTGGCTCCCTTATTGAAAAGGGTGGAGACGCTATTTGGCAGTTAATTGAACGAATACCTATTGTGTATCTTGCAATTGCCGTGACAGTTTCCGTTTTTGCGGCGTATGGCACGGCATTGCTTTTATTATTGAATGTTGTTTTACTCCTCTTTTTACTCTTACGTAAAACCAATCTTTCCATATTATTCTTCATTGTTTTATCTTCCATTTTTTTCTATATCTATAGTGTAATATCTTTACCGGTGCTTTTAGAAGAAGACGAAACAGAGCTTTCGATCACTTGGTCAGAAGATGTCAAAATAGATGGTCAATCATTAAAAGGATTTGCCAAAACATCTACAGGTGAAACGGTTTATGCCATGTATCGATTTTCTAGTCAAGAAGAGAAAATACAATTTTTAGCATTGGATTTACCCATTTGGCAATTTACTGTAAAAGGTTCTTTTCAACCCATTGCAATTCCTTCACATGCTTATGCTTTTCAAATGGAAAAGTATTTAAGAATGTACGGGGCGAGTGGTGTTTTTCAAGTGGAGAAAATCATAGTGGCAAATGAAAATCGACGTTTTCTTTCGCGACTTTTACTAAAAAGAAAGCATGTGAAAGCACATATTACAAAAACATTTCCAGAAGAACTTATCCCGGAAGCAGAAGCTTTATTAATCGGTGACCGAAGTGGGATGAGTGAAGAAATGTCTGCAATGTATCGGAAATTAGGGATTACCCATTTATTTGCCATTTCAGGTTTACATGTCGGTTTATTAACATGGATGATTCGGGAAGTTTTATTGCGATTAACGGTCAGAAGAGAGACTGTGGATGTTTGTTTAATCTTCTTTTTACCGCTATATGCGATTTTAGCAGGTGGTGCGCCTTCTGTATGGCGTGCTGTTCTTGTGACGGTGCTTATTTTAGTGATGATGTATAGTCGAATTAGCATCCGAGTGGATCATCTATTAGCACTGAGTGCGATTGCCTTTATTTTGATGAAGCCATATATTGTTTTTCAACCCGGTTTTCAATTGTCTTATCTCGCGGCATTTTCTTTAATTTTATCGATGAAAATATTATCTCGGACGTCATCGAAAATAAAGCTTTCTTTTTTAGTGACGATGATTACGCAGCTAGCATTGTATCCTGTTTTACTGTTGCATTTTTATGAATTATCGCTGTCATCATTTATCGTAAATTTAGTTTATGTGCCGCTGTATGCGATGATTATTTTACCGATTAATCTTATTTTATTAGTTTTAACAGCAATTGCGATGCCGATTGCAGAGATTCTGTTTTTCTTTTATACACCGTTTCGCTTGTTCGTCCACGAAATGACAATGATGATTTCGGAAATCCCTTTTCAATTATGGGTGCCCGGGAAACCTTCAGTATTTGGCATCTTGGTGGCAGTCATTGGCATTCTCGCTTTTTTCGTTATGTATGAATGTGGTAAAAGCCTGATCGTTTGTCTGCCTTGTATATTGTTACCTGCTTTATTGATTCATATAGAGCCTTATACGGAGGGGGATTTGCGCGTAACTTATGTCGATGTTGGACAAGGGGATAGTATCGTCATTGAATTGCCTTTTAGACGGGCGATTTATGTTATTGATACAGGCGGAACAGTTCCATTTGGAGAAACTGACTGGAAAACACCTGAAAGAAAGTTTGAAGTCGGTCGTCAAATTGTCGTCCCGTATTTGAAAGGCAGAGGCATTACGAAAGTTGATACGCTTATTATTTCTCATCCGCATTTGGATCATATGGGAAGCGCGCATGAACTAGTGGAAGAAGTTCGTGTGAAGGAAATTCATATTTCACCGAATAGCGCGGTTGCTGATGAGATGGAAAAATTGGTGAGGATCGCAAAAGAACAAAAAATACCGATTGTCGAAAAGAAAGATGGCGATGGTTGGCAGGAAAAAGATGTGGGATTTTATTATGTCGGGCCTCAGTCTGATCAATATGTTGGGAATGACAGTTCCTTGGCGTTGTATATGAAAACGAAAAGTGTTTCATTTTTATTTACAGGGGATATGGAAGAGGCGGCGGAAAATGAATTTTTATCGAAATATCGGGATGCTGATTTCGGAGAAGTCATTTTAAAAGCGGGGCATCACGGAAGTAAAACATCCAGCACAGCGCCTTTTATCGAAAAATTACAACCTATCTTAGCGATTATTCAAGCGGGACGAAATAACCGTTATAATCATCCACATCAAGAAGTATTGGAGACATTTGAAACATACGGTGTACCAGCGCTTGTAACAGCAGAGCACGGGTCAATTACTGTTCATGTGCAAAAAGACGGTTGGACGGTTTCAACAGCAAAATAAAAAACGGACAAATTCTGTGAAAGAAAATTGTCCGTTTTGACCCCAAGCTGCTGGGTATGTAGTGATGCTTCATTTGGTTAGATTAACCTGCGATGAAGTCAACTACTGTAGCAATAATAAAAATAGAAGAGAAAAATCCAATAGCTACAGCAAACCCAACGATAGAGTCTATGAAGTCATTACGTTTTGATTGTACATCATGTTCAAATTCGTTCATTGCTACACCTCCTAGTATATCCCTTCTAAGTATAAGCGAAGGACGAGAAAAAATCCATACAAATCCTAATTATCGAAAGGAAACAGCGGAAAAGACATAATTTGTTCATACAGTTTTCAGGGAGGGAAGAATGTTATAATTAAAAATAAAAATCATTGTACATTTATAGAATCGGAGGAGAAAATGATGAGTGATGAGGCATTGCGTCAAGCGTTCGATACGATGTTAAATGCAACACCTGAAGAAATACATGCGTATGAGGCACGACTCAAACATGTGTTGGATGAAGAGGCGGCCATTCGTGAAGCTGAACTCCGGGAGATTAACGCATTGGAGAAAGGAATTAAGCAAGGTCTAGAACAAGGACAACAAAATGAAAAATTAGAAATGGCTAAAAAGATGTTATTGGCTGGTTTTGAAGTAGTACAAGTGGTGCATCTTACTGAATTAACAAAAGCTGAAGTTGTGAAAATTCAAGAAGAAATGTAAAGTGCTTCAAAACTTGTTTTGGGATGCAAACGATATATTAAAAATCATCCTCAATTTACGCTATAATGGAAATGAAAGAGTTGAGGTGAGGAAATGCCAAATGCTGTGTGGAAGAAAATTGCATCTGGAAAAATTGATCCTGTTTATTTATTAACGGGTGTGGAGCATCATATTTTTGATGCGACGATTGAAAGATTAAAAAAGGCATTGCCTGATATAGAAGAGGCATCGATTATCCGATTTGATTTAGAAGAAACGCCGGTAGAAGCGGTCATTGAAGAGGCGGATACTTTGCCATTTCTTCAAGATCATAAACTCATCATTGCCAGTGGTGCGGTATTTTTAAGTGGGCAAGATGCCAAAAGAGGCGAAGTGACGCATAATATTGCGGCATTGGAACAATGGTTAGGAAATCCATCACCGACCGCAACTGTTGTTTTTATTGCGCCGTATGAAAAATTGGATGGACGTAAAAAAATTACGAAGAAAATGAGAGAATTAACAACCGTCATTGAAGCAAATCGATTAGAAGGAAAAGATCTACTTACATGGATTCAGCAAGAAGCGGGTAGGAATGGTGTGAAAATCCAGTCAAATACTGCTGGTGTGCTAATGAATACCGTTGGTGATAATTTATTAGCTTTATCGACCGAAATTCAAAAGATGGCAACTTATTTAGGAGAACATGAGGAAATTACAACGGAGCTTATTGAAGAACTCGTCCCAAGAACGCCTGAAATGGATGTTTTTAGATTAACAGACGCTTATCTTGCTAGTGATATTCAAAAGTCAGTGTCGATTTATCATGATTTATTAAGAGCTGGAGAAGAGCCAATTATGTTGACGTCCCTCATTGCGGGGCAAATTCGTTTGATGATTCATGTGCATTCTTTACGGAAGAAAGGCTATCAACAGCAACAAATTGCCAAAACACTTCGTGTGCACCCATACCGAGTTAAATTAATGATGGAGAATCGTCGAATACCCCGTGAAGATCGCTTATTAGAGATTTTAAAGCAACTTGCGAAGATTGATTACCAATTAAAAACGACGAGTGGTAAAAGGGAACGAATCTTAGAATTGTTTTTCATGGATTCCTTACAAAAAAGTCGATAAAGTGAAACTTCAATCAGTGAGTGCGCTTCTCACTGATTGTTAGTTGAACCAATCGGGCTTTTACAGGCAGTTGATCTTCTGTTTATTCTTACCGCTCTTGTTTAAATCTCAAAGTGGGCATTTTACTGCCTGTTAATGCGGGATAAAAAAAACCGTCTAACGAAACGGGCGCTGGATTATGAAAATCCAGACGTCCGTTGTTAGGCGGTTTTTTGCTGCTAGCCTTACAGAGCTTTCTTAGCAAGACGTGCTTTTTGGCGAGAAGCGTAGTTTTTATGAACTTGTCCTTTGTTAGCTGCAGTGTCAATTAATTTCACTGCGTAAGAAAGAAGTTCTTTAGCGTTTTCGTCTTTATTGTTAAGAGCTGCTTCAGCTTTACGCATTGCAGTACGCATTCTTGCTTTAGCGTCTGAGTTACGTGTGTTACGCTCGCTGTTTTGTTTCACGCTCTTAATAGCTGATTTAATGTTTGGCAAATCGGTCACCTCCAATTTTCTGGTAGGGAAAATGTTTCATCATACGAAAGAAATCACTTTCATAACATGCCTAATTTTAACAAAGGATTTATCAAAATGCAACAATAAAATTGGGATGTCATCATAATTTTCATCGCAAAGTGATATTCGTACTTTTCTTTGTTTCCCGAAAAGAATATTTATATGGGACAAAGGACAAGATACAATTGAGGTGATTTTATGGGAAAGTTTGATTTTTATCGAACGGATCTTCTTGTTGAAAGCGAGGAGATGATTCGACATCAAACAAAACAAGAAAAAGAGACATTACAGGAATCGAAAGGA
>CANSAF010000116.1 GCA_947644645.1 uncultured Sporosarcina sp.
GTAGTATTTAGGGTTTCTTAGGAAAGAATGGTGCTGGAAAAACGACTGTTTTTAATATGCTTTTAGGATTACTCTCTCCTAGTTGTGGGGAAGTAGCGATTTTAGGTATGGATAGTGGGAAGAATCGACTTGAAATACTTAGAAGAACAGGGAGTTTGATTGAAACACCCATTTTTTATGAACATCTTTCAGCAAAAGATAATCTAAGTATCCATCTGGATTATATGGGCATTACGGAAGCAAATATTGAAGCTACACTTACAATCGTTGGCTTGCCAAATGTGGGAACGGAGCCCGTTGCTACGTTTTCTATGGGGATGCGTCAAAGACTCGCTATTGCTCGGGCAATCGTACATAACCCAGAATTATTAATATTGGATGAGCCTATCAATGGGCTAGATCCTGCAGGAATAAAAGAAATGAGGGAGTTATTTTATCGTCTTGCAAAACAACAAAATATCACAATTTTACTGTCAAGTCATATTTTATCAGAAATTGAGCAGATTGCTGATTATATTGGCTTTATGGTAAACGGTCAATTAGTTAAAGAAATCAAGACCTCCAAATTCAAAGAAAAACATACTATGGATTTAGAATTTTATTTCATAAAAATTACAAATGGAGACTTTATTCATGAATAACTTAATTCGTCTAGAACTTAAAAGAAATAGCTTAAAACCTTTTCACATCGCTGTCGGGATTATAACGATCATCATGCTTGGATTGGTTTATTTATTTGCAGTCATGCCTAAAATCGAAGGAACAGATACAGATATGGAATTATTTTTATCTTATCGAACGGTATTCGGACTAAGCATGATTATTTGTATGGGGATTTTTTCTGTTATGTCCGCCGTGATGGCGGCTAAGTTTATTGTAGATGATTATTCGGATAAAAAAGCCATCTTACTTTTTTCATACCCGATTGAAAGGAAAAAAGTATTAGATGCAAAAATACTTTTAGTCTTTCTATATACGGCTATAACTGTATTTTTTTGCGGTATTTTTATATTTACCATTTTCTTTGTGACAGAAAGTTTATTTCCATTATGTTTAGATACAATAAGCATACAACTAATTATGAACTGCTTAATTGCTTTAATTTTATATGCATTGATGACAGGCTTTTTAAGCATGATAGCACTCTGGTTTGGTTTTAGAAAAAAGTCAATAATTGGAACGATTGTGGCAGCCTGTATAATTATTTCCGTAATATGTCAATTGATAGCCTTGACGTTATTTTCTGACTATTTATTGTTCGTAGCTTTTCTGACTTTATTTATTTTAATGATTTTTGTACGAAAAAGCTTACATCATCAAGTCGAAAATATGGAAGTATAGGGAATGGTGAAAATATTAAATGAAGGGAGCATCGAATGATTATGCAATTGATATTTGTACATGGACTAGGGCAAACATCAACAAGTTGGGAGGACACGATTTCATATCTTGAACAGGAACACATGGTAAATTGTCCCGATTTATTTGCTTTATGTCGCGAGTATAATGAACTATCTTATCAGAATCTGTATTATGCATTTGAAACTTATTGTAATGAAAATCAAGAACCTATTCATTTATGCGGAATTTCTCTCGGTGCAATTTTGGCAATGGATTATACGATTAATTACCCTAAGAAAGTCAAATCCTTAGTTTTAATTGCACCACAATACAAAATGCCTTATCTCTATTTAAAAATCCAGAATCTTCTGTTCTATTTTATGTCGGAATCATCTTTTAAAAAGCTAGGACTTACAAAGACAGATATTATTAAACTCACAAATTCTATGTTAGATTTAAATTTTAAGGGGAATTTACAATCAATTTCATGTCCAACTTCAATCATTTGTGGAACAAAAGATTTTGCTAATAAAAAAAGTTCAAAAATGATTAGTCACCATATTTCTGGTGCAAACATAACGTTCATTGAAGTGGCAGGACATGAAGTAAACGTAGAAACCCCAAAAGAATTAGCACAAATACTTAATGCTTTCTATTATCAATTTGTATAATCTTTTCATATTCATCTTGATATAATTATCTCTATTTTTCCAACCTTCTAAAATATACATTGCAGTATTCTGTCAATTCGATACAATTATAAGAGCTAAGGTAGGGAGTGATTGATATTAAAGATTAAGAAAATGTCACAAAAAGATATCAAGAAAGTTCAAGATATCGCACGTGAAAGTTGGCACGCAACGTATGAAGGAATAATTCCTTTTCATATTCAAGATAACTTTTTGAACGCGGCTTATAGCGATGAAATGATGGAGAGACGTTTGTATGAGTCTCTCGTATATGTGGCGGAAGCAGATCAACAGGTCGTTGGCTTTGCGAATTATTCACCAATCAATCAGCAAGGTGAAGTCGAACTGGCCGCTATTTATATTTATCCCGATTTTCAAGATTCAGGTATTGGAACGGCATTATTTCAAAAGGGAATCAATGACATTGATGGCGTAAAGGCAATTTTTGTAGACGTAGAAAAAGAAAATAAAATTGGTACGACTTTTTATATTGCAAAAGGATTTGAAGTCATTGAAACATTTGATGATGATTTCGACGGACATTTATTGAAAACGGTGCGAATGAAGTTAGAAGTTTAGTATTTATCGAGTTTTTAATGGGCAGGTATGAATTCATCGTCGATCGTTGTGAACTCGCCAAGCGGATGTAAACTCACGGGCAATTCATGTGAACTCAAGACGTGTAGCTGTGAACTCGTTTAACGGATGTAAACTCACCATCGATTGCTGTAAACTCGCGGGCAATCTATGTAAACTCACCCCAAAAGAATCAATACACCATACAAAAAGGAGGCATTTCAATGCTTATTAAACCCAAAAAGTTACAACGTGGAGATGCGGTTGCTACGATTAGTCCATCTTGGGGCGGCGCCGGGGAGCCCGAACTTAGATGGCGTTATGAACAAGGCGTTCAAAGATTGGAAGACGTTTTCGGATTCAACGTGATACCTATGCCAAATAGTTTAAAAGGTGCTGACTATTTATATGAAAATCCTCAAGCGCGCGCGGAAGATTTAATGGCAGCGTTTAAAGATCCAAAGATTAAAGCAATCATCATAAATATTGGTGGGGATGATAGTATTCGTTTATTCCCCTATATCGATTTTGAAGTCATTCGCCAAAACCCTAAAATTCTTATGGGGTATTCTGATTCAACGATCACTCATTTATTTTGTCATAAGGCAGGACTCACTTCATTTTATGGACCCGCAGTTTTAACTGATTTTGCGGAAAACATTGAGATGGACCCGTATACAATTGACATGATTCAACGCACTTTATTGTCGAATGAACCAATCGGGAATATCCAACCAGCACCTAAATGGACGAGTGAATTTTTAGAGTGGACGATAGAAAATAAGGAAAAACGTAGAACAATGCAAGAAAATCATGGTTATGAGGTACTTCAAGGTACAGGAACAGTAGAAGGACGTCTCATCGGTGGTTGTATTGAAGTGCTAGAGTTTGCGAAAGGAACGGAACTTTGGCCTGAAGAGTCGTATTGGCAAGATAGTATTCTTTTCTTTGAAACGTCCGAAGAGAAGCCAGAACCTAGTCTGATTCGCTATTGGTTACGAAATTATGCAGTACAAGGCATTTTAAAACAAGCAAAAGGCATTATTTTCGGTAAGCCACAAGACGAAAAGTATTACGGGGAATATAAAACAGAAATTCTCGCCGTTATGAAAGAGTTCGACTTAGAGGATTTGCCGATTCTTTATAATTTAAACTTTGGTCATACGGAGCCTAAATTCATCTTGCCTTATGGTGTAAAGGCGGAGATTAATTGTGATCAAAAAACGTTTTCGATTTTAGAAAATGGTGTAGTGTAACTGTTTGGATAAAGAAAGGGGCGATTGGATGATTCAGCGTGTTATTCAACAATTTGGACTGACCGTTTTATCTATGCATGAAGTTGAAGATTCTCATAGCTCCACCGTTTATAAATGTCGATTACTCGGCGGCGAAACGGTCTTTTTAAAAATCCCGTATACAAAATTGAAATATCAACGAGAGTTGGAAGCCTATAAAATTTTGAAAAACCGGGTTCGAGTTCCGCGATTATTAAATGTTTGGTCTGGCGATGATGATTGTCCAGGCGCATTTTTATTATCGGAATTAAAAGGAAAACCACTGTCGTATCAGGACTCGCCAACTGTCGCATTTCAAGTTGGCGTCCTACATGCCGAGATCCATCAAATACAACCGCCTTCAACAAGATTAGTCGGGATACAAAATGAGTATACAGATTGGTCTAATTTTATTAAACGTCAATTTTATAGCTTTGCGGTGGATGTAAAGGAAGTTTTGGATAAGTCATTATACAGAAAATCGCTTGATAAATTTGAAGAAATGAAGCTGTCGCTGCCGCCTTCAGATGGTCCTAGTTTTGTTCATATGGATTTTCGACCGGCGAATATCATTGTTTATGAAAATAAAGTTTCGGGTGTGATTGATTTTGAAAGTGTTCGTTTTGGTTCCACTGAAGTGGATTTCACCAAACTGTATCGTGATTTCTTGAGTTTCGATGCTACTTTATATCAATCTTATCAAGAAGGCTATCGCATGATTAGACCTTTAATTGATTTGGAGGCGGTTTTGCCTTTCTACCAATTTACAGATGCGTTTAATAGTATCGGCTGGTGTAAGAGGCGTGGGCTTGAAAAGAACGCTTTATTTCTTCAACAAAATCTTGCTATTTTAAATAAAATTTTAACTTAAAACATAAGGAGATTACTTATGAATACATCAACGATTTATGAACTTACATCTCAAGCAGAAATCCTAAAAGCCTATCCAATTATGCATCAACTGCGCACACATCTTGATGAAAAAGCTTATTTAGATTTGGTTATGGAAGCGAAGGAAAAAGATAGGTATCGTTTATTCGCCTTATCCAATCAAGAGGAAATTGTTGCGGTGATTGGTTTTAACGGCCCTCCAAAAGAAGTCTCCCTCTTCAAGCGCGTGAAGGGCTAAGCCCAACGCTAAGGGGGAGATGAATTTTGGCTGACGAATGTCAGAGCCAATTCGTTAAGGGTTACGCTTGAACATTTGTTCCTTCATTGTTATAATAGACAGAATAGAAAATCTATTATGCGAGGAGGTGACTCAAGATGATTCGCTGTTTGAAAACAAATTTTTATGCAAGCAGGGAGACAATTGACGCTTTATTTGAATGCAATCGCATTTCCGCTGAAGTATGGAATCACTGTTTGAAACTTTCAAAAGAAAAACATTTGAAAACGGGCAAATGGGTGACGAAAAGTGAACTACAAGAAGGCACAAAAGGACTTTTCCCAATTCATTCACAATCTATTCAAGCTGTCTGTCATAAATATATCTTTGCGCGAGAATCCGCATATGCCGCAAGAAAAAGCGGTCTGAACAATAAATACCCATATAAACAAAAGAAAAACTACAATACCAAATGGGCTAATAATGGCTTCAAAGTATTCCCAAATGGAAAAATACAATTGTCGATGGGGAATTGGGAGGGAAAGCGTCAAAAGCTGCTTTCCGTTTGGGTAAAGGAGCAACCTGTTGGAAAAATAAAAGAAATTGAACTTATTTATGATCGCCAGTTGATGTTGTCGATTGTATTTGATGATGGAAAAGAAGTGAAAACAAATGAATTTGAACATCCTGCAGCGATTGATGTCGGGGAAATCCATACAATTGCGGCTGTTGCTGAAAATGGTGAGAACCTCATCATTACAGGAAGAAAACTACGTTCCACTCATCGGTTACGCAATAAAAAATTAGGCGAACTTCAAAGAAAAATGGCAAATTGTAAAAAAGGCTCTAAACAATGGAAGAAATACAATCGTGCAAAACAACACGTGCTATCCAAAAGCGCAAAACAACTACAAGACGGTTTACATAAAACAACGAAACAGTTTGTGGAATGGTGTCTTGAAAATGAAGTAAAAGAAGTGGCATTTGGGGATGTCGAGGGTGTTCAACGCAATACATCACGCCGAAAAAAGAAAAAAGTAAGGAATCGTACAACGAATCAAAAGCTCTCGAATTGGTCTT
>CANSAF010000117.1 GCA_947644645.1 uncultured Sporosarcina sp.
GCACTTAGCCTATGTTCCTTCGAATCAGTGGGGGATGAAGAACCCCCCACTGATTGAAGTTTCACTTTATAGGAATTGTCTTATTTTTCTTTTTTCCTTAGAACGAGAAGTGAAATTGTAAAAAAGATGATTGTTGTCCCGATTAAATATGAAACACTCCATTTTTTACTAAGCATTTGCCCATTTAATTCATAATGGACACCCATTGATTTCATAAAATCTTCTTTTATCTCATCGGGTGCATATTGAAAAGCTTCAATCAATGAGCTTTCCATTAAAACTTGACGAAAAAGTGCGGCTGAATGAGATACAGGAAATAGTTTTACAATTGTTTGTAAATATTCAGGAAGTGTCCCGATTGGAATATAAATGCCAGCTAAAAATCCAAGAAGTGTGCCAATGACTGTGCTAGCGGCGGCAAATGCATTAGAGGTCTTGAAAAATGAAACAATTAATAAAATCATCGCACTGCTTGAAGTAACCGCTAAAACAATGATACCACATACGGATAAAGCGTTTTGCCAGTTAATGATTGGCTCTCCAGAAATGATAAAAGAAATTTCTGCCACAATAAATGTGAATAAACTCATGACAAAACCAATAAATAAGGCACTCCCAATATAGCCACCAATCAGTTTAAAACGGGCAATCGGAGAGGCATAAAAATCCATATATCTTTTACTAGAACGGTCTTCCACTAATAATCCAAATGCCCCTAAAGTAGTTGTCATTGAAGCAACTGCCAAAATTCCCGATAAAAACCATGCATTTAATAAAGTTTTTTTAGACGGGAACTCTGGAAGTCCTTTTGACGTTAAATCGCCTAAAAAAAAGACGTATAAGCCAACTAAAATGAGTACCGCAAGCATTGAAAAGAAAACAGAAATTTTATCGCGGAAATAGAGTAAAACATTCCGTTTCGTAAAGACAAGCATAGCATTCATCTCCTCGTCATTTTAATGAATACATCATCTAAGCTAGATTTTTGCACTTCAAAAGAAGCAATATACTGTTCATATTTATATAAAATTGGGAGTGCAGATTTCGTATCTTTTAAATCAAAAATAAAAAATGTTTTTTCATACTTAAAAGGAATGGAATCTTGTTTAAGAATATCTTTAAATACTTGTGAATCTATCGCTGTAATAATGAGCGTATCTGAAGAAAAATCACTTTTTAGTTGTTCAGGTGTCCCTCTTCCAATAATTTCTCCTTTGTCCATCACAACGACATAATCAGAGTTTGCCGCTTCTTCAATATAATGTGTCGTTAGAAAAACCGTCATATTGGTTTCTTTTTGAAGTGTAGTCATCATTGCCCAAAGGCTTTTTCGACTTTCAGAATCCAGTCCAGTTGTCGGTTCATCTAATATTAAGATAGAAGGCTGATGAAGAAGAGCACGCGCAATATCTGCCCGTCTTCGCTCACCACCTGATAATTTACCGTACGGACGATTTAAAAAGTCGTGTAAATGGATGAGTGAAGTAACGGATTCAACGGCTTTTTTACTGTTTGTTTTTGACTTATGGTACAAAGCAGCTCGGATTTCCAAATTTTCTTTGACTGTTAAAAGAGGATCTAATAAACTTTCCTGGAAAACAACGCCAATTTCTTGTCGAATACATGGATCATCTTTTCCGACTGTATAGCCTTTAATCTTCACTTCACCTTTATTTTGTTTGAGTAAAGTTAATAAAATAGAAATCGCTGTTGATTTTCCAGCACCATTCGTTCCTAAAAAGGCAAAAAGTGTACCTTCTTCTACATAAAAATTAATATTTTTAATCGCTTGAACTTTGCCAAAGGACTTGGCTAGTTGATTTACCTCGATGATTTTAGTCATCCTTTTGCACCTCATTTCTCTTCTTTATTAGTGAATTAATACGTTTTGCGCTTGTTTGATTGCCAATAAAGAAAACAACAATCACGATGATATACGTCATCACGCCAATCAATAGAATTGGCAATAAATACTGGATATCAAATGGATATAGAGCGAAAAAGAAACTCGATGATATTAAGACGGTGATGACTGAAAGTAGTTCAAGTGCATAAATTGTGATTGAATTTTCGATTGGCAATAAATTTGTTGCATAAATGAGCACAAGAATTGCGATTGTGATATAAAGCACATTTAACATCATTTGATTGGACATATTTGGGAAAATGCCAAGTTCACTAAAAAACAAGTAGACCAAACTACTAAAAGTGAAGGAAACGCTACCAGTCACAATATAATGGATAATTGTTTTCATACGATTCAGCTCCTTATAAAAAATGCTTTAAATGCTTTGACATAATGTCGATTGACGATGACTTTTTCACCGTTATGTAAAGCAGCTTCAAATTTTCCATTAAATAAAGCGCGGACACTTTCAATTTTTGACGTATTGACAACTAAATTTTTACTAATCCGAATAAAGTTTGTCGCGGCTGTTATTTTTTGAATTCATATAGCTTTAAATCGCTTTCAAACACTTCATCTTCTGTGTACATAAATGTTTGATTGTCAATGGATTCAACGTAAAATAATTGCCCTGCTTGTAATGAATAAATGCGTTCATCTTTTTTCGCTTGAAATGAAAGTTCATAGGCTTCCATTTGCTTGATTAATTGTTTAATATTTTGATCGATTTCAGGGCATTTGATGGTAATTTCAACTGTTGGATAGGCTTTATTTGCGTCGACAATAATTTTCACCGGATTCACCTCGCTTAATTTGCAATGATCTACTGAATGATTTGAATTGTATCACTTGTAAATGATCGCAACAATATGAAAACTGTGACCTGCATTTTTAATGGGGTAAGTTGCAAAGATCTTCAAGAAGAAAGTGCGAAGTCGTTCAAAAACCTGCTCCAATCAGTTATACTAAGAGTATGTATTGTTTAGAAATGAGAGTGAATGAATGAGTCAGTTAATCGTTGAAAACTTATCCCATTCAATTGGGGCAAAAACATTATTTGAAAACCTTGAATTTACCATTACGAGCGGTGAAAAGGTCGGGTTAATTGGCATTAATGGAACAGGGAAGTCAACATTATTATCGATTATTGCAGGGTTAGAAGATCCAGATTCAATAAAAGTCGATCACCCAAATGATTATCGGATTGTTTATTTACCGCAAGAACCAGCTGTTGACTCGACATTAACTGTGTTGGAAACTGTATTTAAAAGCGATGCGCCGCTTATTCAAATGAATTTGGCTTATGAACATGCGGTCCAAGCATTAACCAATGATCCAATAAATGAAGCGTATCAAAAACAATTTGAAAAAATTCAAAATGAAATGGATACGAAAAATGGGTGGGATGTTAATGCGACAGCGCGTACGATTTTAACGAAACTTGGTATTACAACCTTTGATAAATTAATGGGCGAATTATCAGGTGGGCAACAAAAACGAGTTGCGCTTGCGAAAGTGTTAATCGAGCCATCCCATTTATTATTATTAGATGAGCCGACCAACCATTTGGATGTTGAATCGATTACATGGTTACAAGATTATTTAGCAAATCTTCAATCGGCAGTTGTATTTGTGACGCATGACCGCTATTTTTTAGATGCGGTTTCAACGCATATTTATGAATTAGCAGATCAAAAACTATATGCACATACGGGAAATTATGCAGATTTCATCGAATCTAAAGCACAGCGTATGGAAATGGAAAAAGCGACAGAAAGTAAATTACAAAACCGCTATCGTTCTGAGTTGAAATGGATTCAGCGGGGTGCGCGTGCTAGATCAACGAAACAAAAAGCAAGAATTGAGCGCTTTGAAAATTTAAAAGGTCAACTGCAAAAAGACAATGTGAATGAAGAAATGGATGCCAACTTAAAGACGACAAGACTAGGTCGAAAAGTCATTGAAGTTGAACATATTTCAAAATCTTTTGATGGACTAAAAATTATCGAAGATTTCTCTTGTTTATTGCAATCAGGTGATCGAATTGCGATTGTCGGACCGAATGGCGTAGGGAAATCGACCTTACTCAATTTGTTTTCTGGCGAACTCGTTCCAGACGCGGGGCTAATTGAAAAAGGCTCCACTGTAAAAATTGCACATTTTCACCAACATATTCCGAAGATGGATGACCATAAACGAATGATTGAATACATTCGTGAAACGTCTAATGATATTGAGGATGGTACAGGTCAACGGATTTCAGCTTCCCAAATGTTGGAAAGATTTCTATTCCCCTCACGTGTGCATGGGACGTTAATTGAGAAATTATCAGGCGGCGAAAGAAAACGTCTTTATTTATTAAAATTATTAATGGAACAACCAAACGTGCTTTTACTAGACGAGCCGACAAATGATTTGGATATTGAAACTTTAGGAATCTTGGAAGACTTTATTGAAACATTCCCAGGTGTTGTGATGACGATTTCACATGATCGATTTTTCTTAGATCGAACATCTTCTAAATTATGGATATTAGATGGTTCTGGAAAAGTGCAACTGAAAGACGGTATTTATACCGATTATTTGGAGCAGTTAAAAGCTCGAGAAGAAGTTGAAGCGGCAAAGCCAGTTCTCCAAGAACCGAAAGAAGAAAAGAAAGTCCAAAAGAAAAAAATGTCTTACATGGAAAAGAAAGAATGGGAAACGATTGAAGCGGATATCGAGCAACTCGAAGCTGAAATTGAAACAATTGAAAATGAAATGGCTGCAGCGGGTTCTGATTATGATCTATTAAGAGAATTAACGGCAAAGCTAGATGAAAAAAACGCCGAATATGAACAACGATTTGAACGTTGGTCTTATTTACAACAATTACAGGAAGATAATTAGGAGGAATTATAGATGAATATTGTATCAATTGAAAGAACACCTAACCCAAACTCAATGCGTATTGTATTGGACACAGAACTAGAAGGAATGAAAAGCTTTAACTATAAAAAGGCTGATGCAGACATAGCACAAGAGCCAGCAGCATCAATTTTGAAAATTGATGGCATCGAAGGAATTTATCATGTGATGAACTTTATGGCGGTTGAAAAAAATGACGATGTCGAATGGGAAACATTAATTCCCGAAATTGAAAAAGCTGTTCAAAAATAATTGAGGAGGCATTACTTTGAAAATTATTACGATTGAACCGACGCCGAGTCCAAACTCGATGAAAATAGTATTGGATACAGAATTGCCAGCTGGTACAAGCTATAATTATAAAAAAGCAGACGCTGATCAAGCAACGCATCCAATGTCAGCGCTACTAGCCGTTAACGGCGTTCGTGGTATTTATCATGTGATGAACTTTATGGCAGTTGAACGTGCTGGTAATGTTTCTTGGGAAGCGATTTTAAAAGACATTCAAATCATCTTAAACAATGATGAAGAAACAGCACACGAAGAAACTGAAGAACAAGTAGATGATCGTTACGGGGAAGTCTATGTGCATGTGCAAACCTATAAAGATATCCCGCTTCAAGTGAAAGTTTTCGATAGTGAATCTGAAGCACGTTTCGGTTTAAGTGAACGTTTTGTAAAAGCGATGGAAGTCGTACATAGTTCGGAAGTTGAAAACTATATTTTACTTCGTAAATGGGCAGATTATGGGATTCGTTACGGCGAAAAAGATGAAATTGGTGAGATTGTCGTACGAGAAATCGAAGCGGCTTATCCCGATACGCGTTTAAAAGAAATTATTGAGCGTGCGGAAGAAGGAAAAGACCATCAAGTTGTTCGTGGTGAAAAAGTGACGATTGAACAATTCCAAGTGGACGAATGGGAGAAACGATTCCAATTGTTGGATCAAATGCCAGACCCAGATGTTTCAGATATTCCATTATTGGAATTGGCACTGGAAGATGAAAAAATGTCCATTCGTCGACTCGCGACTGTTTATTTAGGGATGATTGAAGATTTAGCAGTTATTCCGGCTATTGAAAAAGCGTTAAAAGATAAGAGTTGGGCAGTGAGACGAACGGCGGGCGATTGTTTAAGTGATTTAGGATTTGTTGAGTTTGAAGATGCGGCAATCGAGTTATTAAAAGATAAAAATAAACTTGTGCGTTGGCGTGCAGC
>CANSAF010000118.1 GCA_947644645.1 uncultured Sporosarcina sp.
ATTTTCAAGTCTTTCAAGTTCCTTTTTTTGCTGATTCACTGCATTTTGCGGCGCGTACTGCTGTAAACGCCCCATTAAATGTAAATAATTCATTTCATCCCGTTTCGTTAATGCTTCTGCCTGACGTTTCAAACGTTCTTCTAAATGCAGATGCTTTTCGATAAAAGGGCGGTATAATCTTTCTGGAAACTGGAGTGGATAAGCGGTTTCCAGCGCTGTCAATCGCTCGCGTTCTTGCTTTAATTTAAAATTAAAAGAACGATAAAGCGTCCGTTTCCTATCCAAAACACGATCCAATAATTCTTCTTTAGCAGGGACCGCAAGTTCAGCTGCAGCTGTTGGTGTTGGTGCTCTATGATCTGCGACGAAATCGGCAATCGTTGTGTCTGTTTCATGACCGACAGCACTAATGATGGGAATTCGACTCGAGAAAATTGCTCTCGCAACGCCTTCTTCATTAAAAGCCCATAAATCTTCAATAGAACCGCCACCACGTCCAACGATTAACACATCAATTTCTCGGTAAAAATTCGCTTGTTCAATCGCACTCACAATAGACGGAACGGCATCTTTTCCTTGAACAATTGCCGGAAATAACATCATTTTCGCTAAAGGATATCGCCTTGAAATAGTCGAATAAATATCTTGAATGGCTGCTCCTGTAGAAGCCGTCACAATCCCAATCGTTTCCGGAAAATAAGGTAGTGGACTTTTCCACTCGTCATTGAATAAACCTTCATCTGCCAATTTACTTTTCAATTGCTCATAAGCTAAGTAAAGTGCACCAATGCCATCTGGCTCTATTTTCTCTGCATATAATTGATACTGGCCACTTGCTTCATAAACGGATACATCTCCTGTAATGAGCACTTTCATCCCGTTTTCAGGACGGAACTTTAACTGACTTGCCCCCGACCTAAACATCACTGAACGAATTCTACTCTTATCATCTTTTAACGTAAAATACAGATGACCACTCGTATGATGTGTAACATTCGATAATTCACCTTTTACGTAAACTTTGCGCAAATGTGGATCCACATCAAACTTCTTTTTAATATAGGCGGTTAACGCTTGAACGGATAAATATAAGCTTTTTGACATTCATGCCTCTCCCTCCTGTAACGTACAGAAAGGAGCTGTCCAGAAAGTCAAAATCACTTTCTAGGCGCTCCCCTTCTTTCGTTACTTTTTTGTCGTGTCCATTTTAAGCGCAAGTTCATTAGTCGTTAACTAATATGACATGCGTTTATTTCTGGTTTGCGTATACTGCTTCCGCACTGAGTAATGTATTCTTCAACAACATCGTAATCGTCATCGGACCTACGCCGCCTGGTACTGGTGTAATCGCTGAAGCTTTCTCTTTCACACGGTCAAAGTCAACATCCCCGCATAGTTTTCCAAACTCGTCACGATTCATCCCGACATCAATGACAACAGCGCCTTCTTTAATATGCGTTTCGTTAATCATTTTCGCACGTCCTACCGCCACAATGACAATATCTGCTTGTGTCGTATATTTCGCAAGATCAGCTGTACGCGAATGACAATAAGTCACTGTCGCATCTCTTTGTAGCAATAGTTGTCCCATCGGTTTGCCAACGATATTACTACGACCAATCACTACTGCATGTTTCCCTTGAATGGGTGTGTTCGTTCTTTCTAGTAATTTAATAATGCCATACGGTGTACATGGTAAAAATGTCGGTTGACCAATCATCATTTTCCCAACATTTTCAGGATGGAAACCATCTACATCTTTTTTCGCATCAATGGCTAAAATCACACGGTTTTCATCAATATGTTTTGGTAAAGGCAATTGAACGAGAATTCCATGAATCGTGTCGTCATGATTCAGCTTGTCAATTTCTGCAAGCAGCTCTTCTTCCGTTACAGTTGCTGGCAATTTGATCAGTTCTGATTTCATTCCAACTTCAACACTCGATTTTTGTTTGTTTTTCACATAAGTATGCGATGCTTGATCATCGCCAACGATAATTACCGCAAGGCCTGGCGTATAACCTTTTGCTTTTAGACCTTCAACACGCTCTTTAATTTCTTCTCGAATTTGTTTTCCGATTTCTCTTCCATCAATTAACTTTCCGTTCACTTGAATAGCCTCCAAATAATTTATTGATTTGTCGTAAATTTAGATAATACGCCATTGACAAAACGACCTGATTTTTCATCACCGAATGTTTTGCTTAGCTCAATTGCCTCGTTCACAATGACACGTTCTGGCGCTTGGTCGTCATATTTTAGTTCGTATAACGCTAAACGTAAAACAGTACGTTCAATTTTAGGCAAACGATCCAATGCCCAGTTTTCAAGCTGCTCTGTTAAATATCCGTCAATTTCATCACGATTTTCCATCGTTCCGCGCACCAATTGCTCATAGAATGTATTTTTTTCATCTTCTACGATATAATGTATCGCTTCGTCAACTGATAAATCTATATTATCTAACTGAAAAAGCGTTTGAATCGCCTTTTCACGTGCTTCTCTTCTATTCATTTTCATTCTCCTCTACTGAAACTTTCCGGCATTATCATAACACATCCATAAGTTTCCGGAAACAGTAGACTTTTATACGCGCAATTACGTTCATCTTTTTTGGAAGTGAAAAAGTAGAAGGACGACACATCCATCACGCTCCTCCTACTTTTTCCTGCCTAATTTCTAATCGTTTGCTCGAAAAATTATTCTGTTTCGGATTCCATTTCAATGCCAGTAATATGAATATTAATTTCTTTTGTTTTAAGTGATGTCATATTGAAAATGGCATTTCGTACTTGTTCCTGAATATTTTCTGCCACTTCTCGAACTGAAAAACCGTACTGAACAACACAGAAAATATCAATCGTTAATCCAGACGCATCCCAATTCGTTTTAACACCTTTACCATGCTGTGTACGCCCTAATTTTTCAGCTACACCTGTTGCGAAATTCCCACGTGTATGGGCAACTCCTTGGACTTCGTTCGTTGCAATGCCAATAATGACTTCCAATACTTCTGGCGCAAGTTGCACACGTCCTAATGTTCTTTCACTTTCAGCATTCAGCTCATCCAGTGAAGGCATTTCTTTGTCTGCCATCAGCACTCGCCTCCTCTACCTAATCCATTGTGAACGACTTTTACATTCACGCTATCAGGTCATTTTATTTCATAATGTCATATTTCTCAAGAAATAACGTATCAAAATCTCCTGATTTAAATACTTCATCATTCATTAAATTAAAATGAAATGGAATGGTTGTATCGACACCTTCAATGATAAATTCATCCAAAGCACGTTTCATTCTAAGTACAGCTTCTTCTCTTGTATCTGCGTGAACAATTAACTTCGCAACCATTGAATCGTAAAACGGTGGAATTTTATAGCCCGTATACATTGCCGAATCGACACGTACACCAAATCCTCCTGGCGGCATATACATCGTTACTTCACCCGGGGAAGGCATAAAGTTTCTTAACGGATTTTCTGCATTAATGCGGCATTCGATTGCCCAACCGTTGAATTTTACATCTTTTTGTTCAAGTTCTAATTTCTCGCCTGATGCAACTTTAATTTGCGCTTGAATTAAATCAACACCTGTAATCATTTCAGTAACGGGATGTTCCACTTGAATTCGTGTATTCATTTCCATGAAATAGAATTTTTTATGAATATGATCAAAAATAAATTCTACTGTTCCCGCGCCTTCATAATTGACTGCTTGTGCTGCTTTTACCGCTGCCATTCCCATCTCTTCACGCAGTTCAGGCGTAAGCGCTGGTGACGGTGCTTCTTCTACAAGTTTTTGCATGCGGCGTTGAATCGAGCAATCACGTTCACCTAAATGAATCGTATTACCAAATTGGTCCGCTAACACTTGGACTTCTACATGGCGAAAAACTTCAATGAATTTTTCAAGATAAACACCTGGATTACCAAAGGCAGCTGCCGCTTCTTTTTGGGTAATTTGAATCCCAGAAACTAACTCTTCTTCGTTTCTCGCAATACGGATTCCTTTTCCACCGCCCCCTGCCGTCGCTTTAATAATCACAGGGAAACCAATTTCTTCTGCGATGCGAAGCGCTTCTTGTGCATCCGCAACAATCCCAGTCGAACCTGGTACGATTGGAACACCTGCTTCTCTCATCGTTTCTCGCGCAACATCTTTCGTACCCATTCTTGAAATCGCATCTGAAGTTGGCCCAATAAATTTAATATCGACTTCTTCACAAAGTTCAGCAAAGCTCGCATTTTCTGCTAGAAAGCCGTAACCCGGATGAATGCCATCACAATCCGTTAATTTCGCGGTACTAATGATATTAGAGAAATTTAAGTAACTATCCGCAGATGCACGTGGACCGATACAATACGCTTCATCAGCCAACTGAACATGCAAAGCATCTTCATCTGCTTCTGAATAAACTGCCACAGTTTCTATCCCAAGTTCTTTACACGCACGAATAATACGTACTGCAATTTCGCCTCGGTTCGCAATTAAAATTTTCTTCATGATTGGATGCTCCTTAATCTTTTTTTACAAGAAAGAGCGGTTGACCGTATTCAACAAGTTGACCGTCTTTGACAAGGATTTCTACAATTTCCCCTGAAACTTCCGCTTCGATCTCATTGAATAATTTCATCGCTTCAACAATACAAACAATTGAATCCGCAGAAACTTTATCGCCAACTTTTACGAAATCATCTGCTTCTGGTGAAGATGCTGCATAAAATGTTCCAACCATTGGCGAAACAACTTCATATGTTGATGCATCTGCTACAACGGGTGTTTCCACAACAGCTGCCGCTTTTTGCTCAATTACTTTTTCTGTTACGACTTCCGGTGTTTTTTGAACGACAACTGATTGCTCTTCCACTTGTACCGGAATAACATTTTGCACTGTACTTCCTTTTTCTAATTTAATTTTCGCGCCATCAGTTTCATAAGTAAATTTCTCAATAGATGACTGATCGATTAATTTAATAATTTCACGAATCTCTTGAATTTTCAGCATGAATGATTCTCCTGACTAAATAGTATTTTAATTCCCCAACTTCTATTTTAGACGTTTTCAATGCAATTTGAAACAGTTATCCTAAATTTGTTAAAAAAAACAGTAAAAAAACGGGAATTCTCTCGAAGTCAAAGTGAATGACTTTCCGAATTCTCCCGTTTTTCGACTGTTTTTCATGTTGCCAATTCCTGTCCTTTTCTCATTCGAAAACGACTATTTTACTATTGTAATAATAATGTTTTTCTTTTCTTTCAAGATTCACCTTTAAAATCGACTTTTACGTTTTTCGCGGTTTCCAAATTTGAAATGACTAAATGCGTAATTTCATTGGCTTGCTTTTTAGAATGCCCGTCTGCTGATAAAACAGTTACATTGACATTTTTACCATCCGCATGGACAAATGCATCCGTATAGCCCAATGCTTTAATTTGCATTTCTAATAAAGCTTCCGCCGATTCTTGTTTGATCAGCTGATCCATTTCTTCGAAAGCTTGGTTCTTTTCTTCTGAATCTGCTGATGCATTCATTTTTGCTGTTAATTGTTCTTGAAGCTGGCTGCGCTCATTTCGTACACCCATGCGCATCTCTTCAAATAAATAACTTTCCGCAAAAACAGGTTGTTTACTTTCTTCATTCACTTCTGTTAATTCGACTGGATTTTGATCACTGCTGAAAATTTTCACCCCGTCAAAAGACATCGGCGATTGTTTGTTGAAATAAGCAATTGAAATGACTGCTACTAAACTAACCAATGTTAAAAACCATACCGTCCGCTTATTTGTTCTCATTCTAGTTCCTCCCCT
>CANSAF010000119.1 GCA_947644645.1 uncultured Sporosarcina sp.
GAGATCAACTGCCCGTAAAAGCCCGATTGGTTCGGGGCAACAGGATGTTGGTCACATAGGCGAAGGCATCAGGACGTGACGAACTTAGCCTATGTTCTTTCGTATCAGTGGGGGGGGAAGAAAACCCCCACTGATTGAAGTTTTACTTTATCGAAATACGTTTTTCTTCAAAAAATTAAATTGGAAAAAATACGGTTAACTAAAAACTTGCAAAATGCGAAGAATGGCAAGTTGTATGGTATACTAACGAAGTAGAAACACGAATATCGGAGTGAATGACATGTTAAAAAAGTTTTTGCCAAAAGGTTTTGTAGAAGACATTTATCAAATTAAAACTGAACATTTAAATGAACGTGGAATAAAAGGGATGATTATAGATTTAGATAATACATTGGTCGCTTGGGATTGCTTAGATGCAACAGTTGAAGTAGCAGAATGGCTCAAGCAAATGCAACAAGCAGGCATACGTATTGTCATTGTGTCAAATAATAACGAAGAACGTGTGAACCGATTTGCAAAGCCGCTTCAAATTCCATTTGTATCAAAGGCGAATAAACCTTTAGGTGGGGCGTTTAAACGTGCCATTAAAATACTTGGAACGAAAAAGCGCGAAACGATTGTTGTTGGCGACCAATTATTAACAGATATTTTTGGTGGAAATCGTCAAAAAATCCATACAGTCTTGGTCAATCCAGTGGCGACTTCTGATGCGAAAATTACAACATTCAATCGAAATTTGGAAAGTTTTATTAAAGAACGTTTGAGAAAACGTGGATTAGTTTACTGGGAGGAATCATAAGTGGAAGAATTGAAATGTATCGGTTGTGGTATAACGATTCAAACGGAAGATCCTAAAAAAGAAGGATATGCACCTGCTGCTTCATTGGACAATGAAGAACTCGTTTGCCGTCGCTGTTTTCGATTAAAAAATTATAATGAATTGCAACCTGTTTCTTTAACAGGGGATGATTTTTTAAATATATTAAATGGAATCGGCCAAAAAGATGGTCTTGTCGTAAAAGTTGTCGATATTTTTGATTTTAACGGCAGTTGGATTTCTGGACTCCATCGATTTGTCGGTCAAAAAGACATTTTACTCATTGGCAATAAATCCGACCTACTGCCAAAATCGATTAAACCGAATCGCGTCATTAATTGGATGAAGCGTGAAGCTGGAAAACTAGGATTAAAACCGGTCGATGTGTTACTTGTTTCTGCTTTTAAAGGACATGGGATGGACGAAGCTTTAGAAAGAATCGACGAGTTACGCCGCGGAAAAGATGTCTATGTTGTTGGTTGTACAAATACTGGAAAATCAACATTTATTAACCAAATTATTAAAAGTGCAACAGGAGTAAAAGAAGTCATTACAACTTCTCACTTCCCAGGTACGACATTAGATTTAGTTGAAATTCCGCTAGAAGATGGGAAAGCAATCTATGATACACCGGGGATTATTAATGACCATCAAATGGCGCATTATTTAGATGAATCAGAGCTGAAATTTATTACACCAAAAACGGAATTGAAGCCAAAAACATTTCAGTTAAATCCAGAACAAACATTATATATTGGCGGTCTTGCTCGTTTTGACTTTATTTCAGGAGAGCGTTCTGCATTTTTAGTGTATGTGTCTAACCGTTTGGAAATTCATCGTACAAAACTTGCGAATGCGGAAAATTTATATGAAAAACATAAAGGAACAATGCTTGCACCGCCGTCTGAAAAGTCGGTCGCTCAATTTCCAGAACTTGTTCGTCATGAATTTTCGATTAAAGAGAAGACAGATATTGTCATTTCAGGACTTGGTTGGATTACTGTACAAAACCCGAGTGTTGTCGCTGTGCATGCGCCGCGCGGGGTCGATGTGATTTTACGTCCATCGTTAATTTAATTTGTTTCATAAGGGGGATGGGTTTATATGAAAAAATGGTATGCGGTGATTGGTGATCCGATTCATCAGTCGATGTCACCTTTTATGCATGATCAATGGTTGGAAGAACAAAAATTGGATGCGACATATATTCCGCATCATATTCGACCAGAACATTTAGGGGAAGCAGTAGAAAGTTTAAAACGACTTGGTTGCAGCGGATGGAATGTAACGGTGCCACATAAGACAGCGATTATTCCGCTTTTGGATGAAATCGATGAAACCGCAAAGAAAATGAACGCGGTCAATACCGTAGAAGTTTTACCAGACGGAAAATTAAAAGGATATAATACAGATGGTTCAGGATTCGTTTATGCGTTAGAAGAGAAGTTTGGTCCTGCATGCAGTAAAGGAAATGTGCTCGTTATTGGGGCAGGCGGCGCTGCAAAAGGCATTTGTTTTGGTTTATTAAACAAAGGATATGGACCAATTACGATTACCAATCGAACACTTGAAACAGCAGAGGAACTTGCAGCACAATTGCCACAAGCGGATGTTTTATCGTTAAAAGAAGCTGAACAGGAAATTGGTAAATTTGATTTAATCGTTCAAACGACTTCTGTTGGGATGAACTTTGCGGATGCGGGGATGCCGCTAAATCCGGCTTCGATTCAAGCAGGAACCATTGTCGCGGATATTATTTATAATCCGCTTGAAACTGCATTTTTACGTGTCGCGCGTGAAAACGGTGCGAAAACGATAAACGGGGTAGGGATGTTTGTCCATCAAGGCGCCATTGCTTTTGAAAAATGGACAAATCTACCGCCAAATACAGAAAAAATGATTGAAAAAATTACGGAAAAACTTGGAGGAATATCATGTTAACAGGTAAACAAAAAAGATTTTTAAGAAGTGAAGCGCATCATTTACAACCATTATTTCAAATTGGGAAGCTTGGTTTAACGGACTCAGTCATTGCTCAAATTGAAGAAGCGCTTGAAGCAAGAGAATTGATCAAAGTAAATATTTTACAAAACTGCGGAGAAGATAAAAAAGAAATCGCAGAAAAATTAGCTGAACGAAATGGTTTATATGTTGTGCAAGTGATTGGGAATATTTTAATTTTATATAAAGAATCTGTAGAGAATAAACAAATCACTTTGCCGTAAGGAGGAGTCCCTTTGAAAAAAGTAGGCATTCTTGGTGGCACTTATAATCCGCCGCATATTGGCCATTTAATTATCGCGAATGAAGTGAAGCATGCACTACAGCTCGATGAAGTTCGGTTAATGCCAACTGCGCTGCCGCCGCATAAAAATGCAGACAATGAAGTGACGAAAGAACAGCGATTAGAAATGGTTAAACTTGCGGTAGAAGATACACCAGGTTTAACTGTTTCATCTTTTGAAGTGGACCGAGGCGGTGTTTCGTATACATTTGATACGATGATGCGGTTAACGGAAGAAGAACCGAATACGGCATTTTATTTTATTATTGGTGGCGATATGATTGACCAATTGGACACTTGGCATCGGATTGATGAACTCGTTGAACTGATTACGTTTATTGGCGTGAATCGTCCGGGATGGAAAAGTGAAACCGATTATCCTGTAAAACTTGTGGATATTCCTGAAATTGATTTATCCTCAACGGTATTACGCGATCGTTTTAAAACCGGTGGCCCAGTAACGTTTTTAATGCCAAAATCGGTTGAAGCGTTTATTCGGAGGGAGGGCTTGTATCATGTCGATTAAAGCTGAGCTTGAAAAACGATTAACGAAATCTCGTTATGAACATGTACTTCGCGTGGCGGAATTGGCGCAATTGCTTGCGAAAAATTACGGTGTCAATGAAGCGGATGCCGAAGAAGCGGCACTTTATCATGATATCGCGAAATGCATGGATAAAGAAAGCCTAGCTGAACTTTTAAAAGAAGCACAGGCCGATGAACGATTAGTCGATTTCCATCATGAATTATGGCATGGTCCAGTCGGTGCGATGATTGCGGAGAAAACTTTTGGCGTGAAGAATCCAGATGTTTTAAATGCGGTCCGTTATCATACAACGGGGCGTTCGGGCATGTCGGAATTAGAAAAAATCATTTATATTGCCGATTTATTGGAATCAGGGAGAGATTTCCCAGGGATTGAGGCGTTGAGAGAAATCATGTATGAAAATCTCGATGAAGCAATGACCGCTTGTATTGCGCATTCGATTCGTTATTTAGTGATGAAAAGAGTTGCGGTATTCCCTGATTCATTTGAATGTTATAATGAACATATTAAAGTTTGAAGAGAAGAAAGGATTGTTTTGAATGACAACATTATTATCAACAGTATATAACGCAGTAGACGAAAAGCACGGTGCAGATATCGTTGTGTTAAATATGGAAGGCATCTCGGTGATGGCAGATCAGTTTATCATTTGCCATGCGAATTCTGAAAGACAAGTACAAGCAATTGCACGTGAAGTAGTAGACCAAGCAGGACAATTTGGCGTGCATGTGAAACGTGTAGAAGGTTTAGATTCTGGACGTTGGGTATTAGCTGATTTGGGTGATGTCGTTGTTCATATTTTCCATAAAGATGAACGCGATCACTATAACTTAGAGAAATTATGGGGAGACGCTCCAATTTTGGAAATGGCGGATGAAGCATGAGTTCGCATTATGCTAAGTTTTCGACGGTCTATGATGAATTAATGATGGACATTCCTTATGACACGTATGTTGATTTAATAGAACTAGCAGCGGGAGAGCTCCCGGGCAAGAAAATATTAGATATCGGTTGCGGTACAGGATTATTGTCGGCAAAATTAGCAAAGCGTGGCGGGGAGGTTACTGCAGTTGACCTTTCCGCCGATATGCTTGAAGTTGCTAAAGCACGTGCAAATGCATTACAGTTGCCAATCGAATTTATGGAACAACCGATGCAGCAATTAACAGGACATGCGGATATAGATGTTGCGGTAATTTCGATTGATTCATTGAATTATGTGACAGAAACGGCTGAAGTAAAAGAGACATTTAAGCGAATTTACGCATCCTTACGTCCAGGCGGCGTACTGTTATTTGACGTGCATTCGACGTTTAAAACAGATGTCATTTTTATGGAAAGTCCTTTCGTTTATGATGATGAAAAGATTGCATACATATGGCAAACAGAGCCGGGCGATGCGCCGCATTCTGTTTATTCGGAGTTAGCGTTTTTTGTGAAAAAAGAAACGGGCGATTATGAACGATTCGATGAAGTACATGTTCAAAGAACTTTTCCAATTCATGATTATATCGAAATGCTGACAGATGCAGGTTTTCAAATTGAAAGAATTTTTGCCGACTGGGAAGATGAAGCGCCAGAAGAAGAAAGCGAAAGGATTTTCTTTCAAGTTCGAAAGTAAGTTTTCAGTGAGGCTGTCCAATAGCTTTGCTAGCGGACGCCTCTTGTTTGCGTATACGTTCATTTTGTTAAATAAGCGAATGATAAAAAGGAAGTTGCTCCAAAAGCAATGTACTATTTTCGAGACAGCTTTACTAAATTGATCTTTTTAACTGAAAAGTGATTGAATTTTCTGTTT
>CANSAF010000120.1 GCA_947644645.1 uncultured Sporosarcina sp.
TGCATTCACTTCAAACCAGACCAAACAATCTTTTCAACAGGAAAATATCAGTATGATACACTAAGTGAACGTTTAAGGGAATCGGCGTTTTTATTAAAAGGTTTGAAAATTAATTTAAAAGATGAAATTAGCGAAAAAGAAGAAACTTATCATTACGAATCGGGCATTAAAGCATTTGTTTCGTATTTAAATGAAGAAAAAGATGTGTTACATGAAGTCGCGTATTTAGACGGAGAATCGGAAGGTATTGAAGTAGAATTTGCCTTCCAGTTTAGCGATGGCTATTCTGAAACGATGCTATCTTTTGTCAATAATGTACGAACAAAAGATGGTGGAACACATGAAACAGGTGCAAGAACGGCATTAACACGTGTCTTTAATGATTATGCGAGACGTACCGGTTTATTGAAAGAAAAAGATAAAAATTTAGAAGGTGCGGACGTTCGAGAAGGGATTTCCGCGATTGTTTCCGTGCGAATTCCAGAAGAAATCTTGCAGTTTGAAGGGCAAACGAAAGGGAAATTAGGAACAAGTGAAGCGAGATCTGTGACAGAATCTGTCATTGCGCAAAAATTACTTTATTTCCTTGAAGAAAATGCGGATTTAAGTGCTTCGTTAATTCGAAAAGCGATTCGTTCTCAACAAGCCCGAGAAGCGGCACGTAAAGCGCGGGAAGACGCCCGTTCAGGTAAGAAAAGAAAACGTTCTGAAACATTATTATCTGGAAAATTAACGCCAGCACAGTCTAGGAATGCAGCTAAAAACGAATTATACCTTGTCGAGGGTGATTCAGCAGGTGGGTCCGCGAAACAAGGACGTGACCGCGTTTTCCAAGCAATTTTGCCACTTCGAGGTAAAGTGATCAATACAGAAAAAGCTAAACTAGAAGATATTATGAAAAATGAAGAAATTAATATGATTATCCATGCGATTGGCGCAGGCGTTGGTGCAGACTTCCAAATTGAAGATGCAGCTTATGATAAAGTCGTGATTATGACCGATGCTGATACAGATGGGGCGCATATTCAAGTTCTTTTATTGACGTTTTTCTATCGTTATATGAAGCCGTTAATTGAAGCAGGTAAAGTGTTTATCGCGTTGCCGCCGCTCTTTAAAGTGTTTAAAGGAGCAGGTAAGAAAGAAAAAGTCGAGTATGCGTGGACTGAAACAGATCTTGAAGCAGCCATTGAAAAGATTGGTAAAGGGTATATGTTGCAGCGATATAAAGGTCTCGGGGAGATGAACGCGGATCAGTTATGGGAAACGACGATGAATCCCGAAACGCGTACGTTAATTCGTGTGACGATTGAAGACGGTGCAACTGCAGAACGCAGAATTACGACATTAATGGGTGATAAAGTTGCACCAAGAAGACGTTGGATTGAAGAAAACGTCGATTTTGGACAACTGGAAGAAGACAATATTTTGGACAATGCATTTATCCATGTTGAGGAGGATTATGAATGACAGGTACAGAACGATTTCAAGATCTTCCTCTCGAAGAAGTAATCGGTGACCGATTTGGAAGATATAGTAAATACATTATTCAAGACCGTGCATTACCTGATGCGCGTGATGGGTTAAAACCTGTACAGCGACGTATTTTATATGCGATGCATCAAGACGGGAATACCCATGAAAAACCTTTCCGAAAAGCGGCAAAAACTGTCGGGAACGTGATCGGGAATTATCATCCACACGGTGATTCTTCAGTTTATGAAGCAATGGTGCGGATGAGTCAAGACTGGAAATTACGTCATTTAATGATTGAGATGCATGGAAATAATGGTTCAATCGATGGGGACTCGGCTGCGGCAATGCGTTATACAGAAGCGCGTTTATCGCCAATTTCTGGTGAGATGCTTCGAGATATTGAAAAAGAAACGGTCGATTTTGTCCCGAACTTTGACGATACAGAACCAGAACCAACCGTACTTCCGGCGCGTTTTCCGAATTTACTTGTTAACGGCTCTACAGGAATCTCAGCAGGTTATGCGACGGATATTCCACCCCATGCGCTACATGAAGTGTTAGACGCGGTATTGCTTCGTTTAAAAAAGCCGAATGTTACAGTCGATGAATTAATGACGGTCATTCAAGGACCAGATTTCCCGACAGGTGGGATTATTCAAGGAACGGACGGCATTAAAACAGCTTATGAAACGGGAAAAGGACGCTTTATTATTCGTGCAAAAACGGATATTGAATCATTAAAAGGTGGTAAATCCCAAATTGTGGTCACTGAAATTCCGTATGAAGTGAATAAAGCGAATCTCGTTAAGCGTATTGACGAGCTGCGCATTGACCGTAAATTAGACGGCATTGCAGATGTTCGTGATGAATCGGATCGTACAGGTCTTCGAATTGTGATTGAATTAAAGAAAGACATCGATAGTAATGGTATATTACAATATTTATTAAAAAATACAGATTTACAAGTGACGTATAATTTTAATATGATTGCGATTGATGGTAGACGTCCGACATTGATGTCGCTTCCGATGTTATTAGATGCGTATATTAATCATCAAAAAGAAATTATTACGAGACGTTCCGAATATGATATTAAAAAAGCAAAAGATCGTCTTCATATCGTTGAAGGGTTAATGAAAGCTTTATCGATTTTAGATGATGTCATTGCGACAATTCGAAATTCAAAAGATAAACGCGATGCTAAAAATAATATTATTAAACGATTTGGTTTCTCGGAAATTCAAGAAGAAGCTATCGTTTCTTTGCAATTATACCGTTTAACAAATACTGATATTACAGAACTTCGTCGTGAAGAAGAGTCACTTATCAAGACGATTGAAGAATTAGATGCAATCTTAAAAAGTGAGAAAAGGTTAATTGGCGTGATCCGAAAAGAGTTAATGGATCTTCGTAAAAGATTTTCAGAACCACGTCGTTCAGAGATTGTTGCGAAAATCGAAGAAATTAAAGTGGATATCGATATTTTAATTCCAAGTGAAGAAGTTTATGTATCGGTTACAAAAGACGGGTACATTAAACGGACAAGTATTCGTTCGTATAGCGCTTCAAATGGAACAGGACATGATATGAAAGATTCGGATTATATGTTATTCGAATCGCCGATGAATACACAGCATCATATTTTACTCTTTACGTCACTTGGAAATTATTTATACCAGCCGATTTATGAACTGCCAGATATTAGATGGCGCGATCTTGGACAACATATTTCGAGCATCATCCCACTCGAGCCAAATGAGTCGATCATTGCAGCGATTGGCGTGGAAGATTTTAAGAAAGAAGCAGTGATTGTCACAGTCTCGAAAAATGGCATGATTAAACAATCGAGTTTGGAAAATTATCTTGTGAAACGTTATAACCGAACGTATCGGGCGATGGGCATTCGTAAAGGCGATGAAATGATTGATGCCAAGCTTGCAATCGGTAATGAAGATGTTATTTTATTTACAAAACAAGCTTATGCACTTCGTTTTTCGTTGACTGAACTTAGCACCACAGGTATTCGAACTGCAGGTGTCATCGGAATGAATGTCAAAGACGATGAAGAAGTGGTCGCAATGACAATTATTCAGGATGATAAAGCATCTGTATTAATCGCAACACAGCGCGGTGCAGCAAAACGCGTAGGCTTAAAAGAATTTGACACAGCAAAACGTGCACAGCGCGGTGTCCATGTATTAAAAGAATTAAAAACACACCCACATAGAATTGTAGGAGCATTACTTGCGACAAATGATGAAACGATTGTACTGGCAACCGAAAATCACGAGAAATTCCCTGTGCAAGCAGGTACACTTCGCCTCGTCAATCGACAATCTAACGGTAGTTCCATTGTTGATGAAAAAGAAGGACCAGTAATCCAAGTTTATAAAATGGCAACACCTACAGAAGAATAACGCACGCAAAAGTCACGGGGAAAATGCCTCGTGACTTTTATTTTGGAATACAGTATAATAATTCGAGACGCGAAGTATTATTCAGGAGATTAAAGAATAGGGAACGGGGTCTTTGTATGTGGGGGAATCGAAATGTTTGGATTATTTTAATCGGTGAAGGGATCGCCGGTCTTGGTCTATGGACGGGAATTATTGGAAATCTAGAATTTATGCAAGAAAAAGTTCCTTCTGATTTTGTGAAAGCACTTATTATGTCGGCAGGACTATTGGCAGGATTACTAATCGGACCCCTCGCTGGAAAAGTCATTGACCAATCAAGGAAGAAAAAGGTTTTATTATTTGCGGGCTTAGGTCGAATGATTAGCGTTATTTTTATGTTAATCGCGATTCAAACGGGGTCTATTTGGTGGATGGTTGCTTTTATGATCAGCATTCAACTAGCAGCTACCTTTTATTTTCCAGCTTTACAAGCAACAATCCCGCTTGTTGTCAAAGACAATGATTTACTCACGATGAATGGAATGCATATGAATGTCGCCACCATTTCTCGCGTTGTCGGAACCGCACTTGCAGGCGTTATGCTTGTATACTGGTCACTTGGCACTTTATACTGGACTTCGATGATTGCTTATGGACTTTTATTTTGCTCTACAATGATGCTTCAAATTGATGAAGGGGAAACACTTTTGGAACGAGAAGCAAAAGTCAGAAATCCAGCTAAGTCAGGTGGATTTATGGAAGTATTCCCAGTACTAAAAGCTTATCCTGCTGTGACGATGACATTAATTATGACGTTAATTCCATTATTATTTTTAGGTTCTTTTAATTTAATTGTCATTAATATTAGTCAAATCCAAGATTCCGCAGCAATTAAAGGGCTCATTTATACATTTGAAGGCATTGCCTTTATGGTCGGAGCATTTTTAGTAAAATTCATTTCGAAAAAATGGAATACCGCGACAATTTTATTTTCATTTGCAGGATTTGTTGCAGTCGCTGAATTCATGTTATTTTTCGCAGAAAGTACAATCCTTACGCTTGCTGCCTTTTCAGTGCTTGGCTTGTCATTAGGCTGCTTTTTTCCAACTGCTATGGTTGTCTTTCAAAAGCAAATGCCAAAAGCGTATCACGGAAGATTTTTCTCTTTCAGAAATATGCTAGAACGTGTCATGTTCCAAGTTGTTTTATTATCTGCAGGTGCATTTTTAGATATTATTGGGTTACAGTCGATGGTGGTTATATTTGGGACGATTAGTTTAAGTTTAACAACGATTTTTTTCTTGCAAATGAAAAAGAGAAATATTGTGCTAGATCAAGAAACCGTAAACAGTGTTTAATGTTTTGCGGTTTTTTCGTGGAAGTATGCAGTTGTTGATAAAATACAAGTAATTTACTCGAAAATATGGTAAAGTAATAAAGGACTTTTTGGAAGTTGGAATTATATGGAGAACAATTTATATGAAAAACACGTCAAAATTATTAGTGGATTTTTAATCGCGGCGTTCGATGTACTTATTAATGAAACATCTTTAAATATTGAAA
>CANSAF010000121.1 GCA_947644645.1 uncultured Sporosarcina sp.
AACAGAAAGTATGCGTCTTTTTATGGCGATTTTCTTTCGCTCTATGTGCACATTTGGGGCATGTTTGAGATGTGTAGGTCGGGTTTACAACGATGACTAATTGCCCTCTCATTGCTGCCTTGTACGTTAACATTTCGCGAAATTGATGGAATGCCCAGGAAACGGTTACATATCTATTTTTAACATGTACTTTTTCAGTCGCTTTACGCACACCTGTTAAATCTTCAAGGACAAAGCAAGTCCCTTTTGGATAGCGTTCAACGAGTGCCTTTGTGACTTGGTGATTGACATCCGTCACATAACGGTTTTCTCTTGAACCAATCGCTTTGATTCTTGAACGTGCTGAAGCAGTTTGTTTTTTGGCAAGTTGCTTACGTAAAGTTTTATAGTGTCCGCGTTTCTGTTTGATTGGTTTGCCGCTAAAAAAGGTTGTTTTACCGTGGGTGTCGTAAATCGTTGCGAGAAAGTTTACGCCTAGATCAATACCAACAACATGATTGACATTTTGGGGTTCTAATTCCTCAAACTTTTTAGTCATGGGGATGTGGAGAAACCATTTGTTGAATTTATGGACAAGTTTAGCTGTCCCAAATTTCCAAGTGCCATTAAAATAACGTTTCATCGCCTTTTTCTCAAATTTAAATTTTAAACGACCGCTTAAAGTATTGACTGAAAATAAGTCTTGATTGAGCGAATAATCACGATTCCAAACGAGGTCATACTCGGGGAGTTGAAAATGTACCTTAGACCATTGATGACCGTTTGATTTCGCAGATTTATATTTAGCAACGACCGTTCTGATAACCGATTGAGCCATTTGACTTTTTAAACTGAAGTTTTCACGAAGGTTTTTGTAGTATAGATTATTTAGTTTGACCAGATTCAATACTTGTGTTCGAAAGACTTTTTCGCTTAACCAATTACACGCTTGTCGGTAAGCACTTGTGGTAGATGTAAGGATTTCCACGTCATGGGCAGGCACGTAAATTTGAATTTTAGCCGTAATTGTTGTCACTGGTATTCACCCCATTTCATTTGTTTAATTATACCATTGACAGATTGTTTTGACGACCTTTAAAAAGATAGATTAGAAAGTTTTCGCTTTGTCAGCGACGACAATTCCTCGCCACCTGAATTGTTGGGCGATTGCCCGGGACACAACTCAGATGGCGTATCCTTGTCGAAAGAGATGAAATGAAGTCTGACAAACATCCACGAGGACAATTAATTTGCAACTAAAGGCTCTTTCGCTGCATGTACTAATGCTTTTACCGTTTCATATGCGCCATCATGTAATGCTTGAACAATTGCACTCCCAACAATTACACCATCTACAGAGGTACCAATGGAACGGACTTGTTCAGCCGTCGATATCCCGAATCCAGCAAGGACCGGCACTGCGCTCACTTCTTTTAATTGTTGTAAATGAAGATCCAATTTACTTTCAAAACTACTTCTTACACCTGTAATCCCATTTACCGTTACTGCATAAATAAAACCTTCGCCGGCTGCAACAATTTTTTCAATCCGTTCTGTTGGACTTGTCAGTGAAACGAGCGGGACAAGGGCAATTTCTCCTTTTTCCAGTGTAGGTTTTAGTAAACCACTTTCTTCTAATGGTAAATCTGGGACAATAATTCCACTTACTTCCGCCGTTACCGCATCTTCTACAAAACGTTCAATGCCATACGCAAGAATTGGATTCAAATAAGTCATTAAAACAATTGGTATCGCAATTTCTTCCTTGATATCTCGAATTGTTTCAAGGACTTTCTTCAATGTTACGCCCTCTGATAAAGCACGTTCTCCCGCAGCCTGAATTACCGGTCCATCCGCTACTGGATCTGAAAAAGGAATCCCTAATTCAATTGCTGTCACGCCGATTTCTTGAAGGAATAAAATATCTTTCTTTAATTTTTCAAGCCCCCCATCACCCGCCATAATATACGGAACAAAAGCTTTTTCGCCTTTTGAAGCACAATTCGTAATGGCATTCGTCAATTTAGTCTTTGTCATTGTAAGCCACCTCCCAGTGCATCTTTCACTGTTTGTACGTCTTTATCGCCTCGTCCCGAGAGACAAATGACCAGAATTTCATCGTTTGTCATTTTCCCAGCTAATTCCACCGCGTAATGGACGGCATGCGCACTTTCTAAAGCTGGTAAAATTCCTTCAGTTTTAGATAATAACTGCAATGCTTTGAGTGCTTGCTCATCAGTTGCAGATGTATATGTGACGCGCCCAATATCATGTAAATAACTATGTTCTGGTCCAATTGCTGGATAGTCTAGCCCCGCTGAAATTGAATGTGCTTCTTGAATAAACCCATTATCATCTTGAAGTAAATACATATAAGCACCGTGTAAAACGCCTTCTTTTTCATCCGCAATGGCAGATGAATGCAGTCCCGTACTAATCCCACTTCCAGCCGCTTCTACGCCGTATAAAGCCACTTTTTCATCTTCAACAAATGGGTGGAACATACCAATTGCATTACTACCTCCACCAACACAAGCAACTACTGCATCTGGTAACTGATTTTCTTTTTCTAAAATTTGTTTTCTCGTTTCTACACCGATTACTCGTTGGAAATCACGCACAATTTTCGGGAATGGGTGAGGCCCTAAAGCAGATCCTAAAATATAATGCGTATCTTCCACATTCGTCACCCAGTAACGCAGCGCTTCATTGACAGCATCTTTTAAAGTGCCTGCTCCTTGATCTACGGAAACGACTTTCGCGCCTAATAACTCCATTCGGAACACGTTTAGTTCTTGACGACGGATATCTTCTTTCCCCATAAAAATCGTACATTCCAAATCAAATAATGCACAAACCGTAGCCGTTGCAACACCGTGTTGTCCTGCACCCGTTTCAGCGACAATTTTCTTTTTACCCATGCGTACTGCAAGGAGCGCTTGCCCGATTGTGTTGTTAATTTTATGGGCACCTGTATGGTTTAAATCTTCACGTTTCAAATAAATTTTTGCACCGCCTGCTTTTTTCGTTAAACGTTCAGCAAAATAAAGCGGTGTTTCTCGCCCAACAAAATCTGTTAAATAATGTTGCACTTCAGCTGTAAATTTTGGATCAGCCATCGCCTCATCATAAGCCGTTTCCAATTCCTGTAATGCCGTCATTAAAGTTTCCGGTACAAATTGACCACCAAATCTTCCATATCTTCCTACCTGTTCAACCACTTTTGCCATCTCTCATCTCTCCTCATCTCGAACGGCTTTCATAAACTGCTGAATCGCTCGTTCATCTTTTCTCTGATTAATCTCTACTCCGCTCGACACATCGACCATAAATGGTTGTACGCGATGAATCGCTTCCTGCACATTTTCTTTATGTAAACCTCCCGCAAGAATTAATTTCTCTTTCGGGATGCCACTATTTTGAAGCAATGTCCAATCAAAAGGGATGCCACTTCCACCTTTATAAGCAATCCCAGGTGCATCAAATAAATAATAATCCACATCGTATTGAAGGGCTTTTTCAACATCCGCAATCTCCTTCACAGAAACAGCTTTAATGGACGGCAGCCCAACTTCTTGAATAAATTCAGGCGTTTCCTCACCATGTAATTGAATATAATCAAGTCCGACCGTTTGATAAGTTTCTCGTAATACTTCTCGCGGTGCATTGACAAAAACACCGATTTTCAAAACATTTTCAGGGATGATTGCCGCTAATTTTTTTGCAGCATCCATCGTGATTTCTCTTCGACTTGGAGCAAATACAAACCCAATCGCATCAGCACCCGCTTCAACCGCTGCCCTTACATGTGCTTCTTCTGTTAATCCACAAATTTTCACCTTCGTCATTGTACGCGCTCCGGTAATTGAACTTGTAAAGATTGTAGCGCACGCTCAACCGACTCACTTCTCATTAAAGTTTCACCCACTAAAATTGCTCGTGCACCAACGCTCGCAACTTGTTGTGCATCAACATGATCGACAATCCCACTTTCACTAATTAACACGTGATTTTCATCAAAAGGAAACGCTGCAGCAATTTCTTCCGTTCGTTTTAAATCGACCGTAAACGTTTTTAAATCACGATTATTTACACCGATTAGTTTTGCGTTAATTTGTAGTGCTCTCTTTAGTTCGTGTACGTCATGTACTTCAACAAGCACTTCCAGTCCAAGTGACACTGCATAGACATGTAATCTTTTTAAAGTTTCATCATCTAATGCTGCTACTATCAATAAAACAACAGAAGCTCCCGACATTTTCGCGCGATCAATTTGTTTTTCATCCACCATAAAATCTTTACATAATAAAGGTGTTTGTACAGCATTTGCGACGGCCTTTAAATCGTCAAATGAGCCTTTAAAAAATTGTTCATCCGTCAAAACTGAAATACAAGCCGCGCCCGCTTGTTCATAAGCGCGTGCTTGCTGGACTGGATTTGCCCCTTCTTTAATCATCCCTTTTGACGGAGAAGCACGTTTCATTTCTGCAATAACTTGTAAATGCTCTGTATTTTTTAATCGTTCAAACAGAGAAGGGCGTTCTACATTCAGATCGACATTCAATTGCACATTTTGCATCTGTTGAACTTCTTTATATTTTACTTTTAAAATATCATCTAAAATCGTCATGCCAGCATTCCTTCCCTTCTCGTCTGTTCGCTAAATGCAATGATTGCTTCTAATTTTTGTAAAGCACGTCCCGATAAAATACTATCGACCGCTTTTTTAACACCTTCTTGAATCGTTCCTACGCGACCATCTGCAAAAAGGGCGATGCCAGCATTAAAAACAACTGTATCGAAATGCGGACCACGTTCACCGTTTAAAATGGTGCGAATAATATGGGCATTTTCCGCCGCATCACCACCACGAATAGCGGATAGTGGTGCAGATTTCAATCCAACATCATCTGGTGTTAATGTAAAAGGAATTAAATCTCCTTTTTCAACGAGGACAAATGAATTTTGTCCTGCAAGCGACGCCTCATCCATCCCTTCTGCACCCGAAACGACAATCGCTCTTTCTCTTCCTAATATCGAAAGTACAGAAGCATACTCCATTATAAAACTTTTCCGACTAATCCCTGTAAACTGAGAACTTAGCTTTAAAGGATTCGTAAGCGGGCCAACCAAATTAAAGATTGTCGGCTTTCCGATTTCTTGACGAATTGCACCAATGCGCTTCATTTTCGGATGGACATGCGGTGCGAAAATAAATGCCAAACCTTCCTGGTCGAGTAAATAAGCCAATTGTTCACGATTAAAATCTAAACGAATGCCAAGTGCTTCTAGTACATCTGAACTCCCTGCAGCACTTGAAATTTTACGATTGCCGTGTTTTGCCATCTTCACGCCTGCACCTGCTAACACAAAAGAAGCTGCCTTACTAATGTTATATGTATTTGTGCCGTCTCCGCCTGTACCACAGTTATCCAT
>CANSAF010000122.1 GCA_947644645.1 uncultured Sporosarcina sp.
GAAGGGAAGTTTAGAATTACAAATCCGACTGAAAGAATAATAAAGGTGATGAAAATAAGCTTTGCCTCCACATAAATAAAAGTGCCAATTAATTGGCTTGCTTTTTCTAATGTATACTTCGCTTGTTTTCGAAATTTGACGGGGAAATAAATTAAAAACCAAAAACGCGATTTCCCTGATTCCCGCAGCGCAAAGAAATAAGCGATTAAGAAGATAAAAATGCTCATTACCTGTTGAAATAATGTTTGAAGAATAGAGAGTGCGGAGTCAATAAATGCCTGTCCAATCGTAAGAATTTTCTCTTCTAAAAATCCAATTCCTTTGCCAATTAAATCTGTATCTAATGTGATTAATGCGAGTTGGTTTTCAATGATTGGAAGAATTTCTATTAATCCTCGAAGTCCGATATAGAAAAAAGTACCTGTGATGAAAAAAATTAAACTAATAACTAATAAAGTTGAAAGCGTTAATGGTAATTTTGTGACCCCTGAAACGGCATTTAAAAGTGGTGCAGTGAAAAAAGCAGCGATTACAGCTAACGCAACCGGCGGAAATAAATAAATAATTAGAATTGTAAAAAGAAGTGGGAACCATCTGTAAACCATTGATATAATCAGTTTTTCTCTACTTTTAAGACTATCCATTTTAGTCTCCTTTTTAAGACTTTTTAAACAAAAACAAATGTTTCCATTCACAAATGTGACAAAGTTGACTATAATGAAATATGTAAGCGTTTTAGGACGGTATAATTATAACAGGGTTTGATTTAAATTCTATTTTTAGAATAATTGGTCAAACTGAAAGAAGGAGCGATTTACATGACATCTACCCGTGGATTAGAGGGAGTTGTAGCGACTGAGTCGTCAATCAGTTCAATTATTGATGACACACTTACATATGTAGGCTATGACATTGACGATCTTGCAGAAAATGCTAGCTTTGAAGAAGTAGTTTATCTTCTATGGCATAAGCGATTACCTAAAGAGGACGAACTAGCTGAACTTAAACAACAGCTTTCAGATAATATGGCACTTCCTCAAGAAATTTTAAATCATTTCAAAACATATCCAATTGATAAAGTACATCCAATGTCAGCTTTACGTTCAGCTGTTTCATTACTTGGATTATATGATGACTTATCAGAAGATATGTCTGATGAAGCCAATTATCAAAAAGCGATTAATTTACAAGCGAAAATTGCAACAATTGTAACTGCATTTTCTAGAGTACGTAAAGGTCTTGAACCAGTTGAACCACGTGCAGATCTTGGTTATGCAGCAAACTTCTTATACATGCTATCCGGTAAAGAACCAGAAGACATTGAAGTAGAAGCGTTTGATAAAGCACTTGTACTTCATGCAGATCACGAATTAAATGCATCAACATTTACAGCACGCGTTTGTGTCGCAACACTTTCGGATATGTATTCGGGTGTAACTGCTGCAATCGGCGCACTAAAAGGACCGCTTCATGGTGGTGCAAACGAACAAGTGATGAAAATGCTATCTGAAATTGGTTCTGAAGAAAATGCAGAAGCTTATATTGAAGAAAAATTAGCAAACAAAGAAAAAATTATGGGCTTCGGACATCGCGTTTACCGTAAAGGTGACCCACGCGCGAAACATCTTCGTGAAATGTCAAGACAGCTTACGAAACTCCGCGGCGAAGAAAAATGGTATAATATGTCAATCAGAGTTGAAGCTGCATTCACAGCACAGAAACCACTACCACCAAACGTAGATTTCTATTCAGCATCTGTTTATCATTCACTTGGCATTGACCATGATTTATTCACACCAATTTTTGCGGTTTCACGCGTATCAGGATGGATTGCACATATTCTTGAGCAATATGCAAACAACAGACTGATTCGTCCACGTGCAGATTACGTTGGACCAGGCATGCAAAAATATGTGCCAATTAATGAACGATAATAAATAAATAATTTAGGGCGGTCCGAAAAAGGACAGCCCATTGATTTTGAATTTTAGGAGGAAATATTCATGACAATCGGCGAAAAAGTTACAGTAAATAATGGTGTTTTAAATGTTCCAAATCACGTGGCAATTCCATACATTATCGGAGACGGTACAGGTCCTGATATTTGGAATGCAGCTTCACGCGTTCTTGAAGCAGCAGTAGAAAAAGCATATGACGGCGAAAGAAAACTTATTTGGAAAGAAGTGTTAGCGGGAGAGAAAGCATTCAACGAAACTGGCGAATGGCTTCCACAAGAAACGCTAGATACAATCGAAGAGTACTTAATCGCAATTAAAGGACCTCTTACAACGCCAATCGGTGGGGGATTCCGCTCATTAAACGTTGCACTTCGTCAAGAGCTAGATCTTTATACTTGCTTACGTCCTGTACGTTATTTTGAAGGTGTACCTTCACCAGTTAAGCGTCCAGAAGACTGTGATATGGTCATTTTCCGTGAAAACACAGAAGACATTTACGCTGGAATTGAATATGAAAAAGGAACAGACGAAGTGAAAAAACTCGTTGATTTCCTACAAAATGAAATGGGCGTTAAAAACATCCGTTTCCCAGAAACTTCAGGAATTGGCATTAAACCAGTTTCAGAAGAAGGAACAAAACGCCTTGTACGCGGTGCACTAGAGTACATCTTTAAAGAAGGCCGTAAATCATTAACGCTTGTACATAAAGGGAATATTATGAAATTCACTGAAGGTGCATTTGCGAAGTGGGGCTATGATGTAGCAGAAGAAGAATACGGCGATAAAGTATTCACTTGGAGACAATACGATAAAATTAAAGAGGAAGAAGGTACAGATGCTGCAAATAAAGCACAATCTGACGCAGAAGCTGCTGGTAAAATTATCGTGAAAGAAGCGATTGCAGATATCTTCTTACAACAAATTTTAACACGTCCAAAAGAGTTCGACGTAGTTGCAACAATGAACTTAAACGGAGACTATGTATCTGATGCACTTGCTGCACAAGTTGGTGGAATCGGAATCGCACCAGGCGCAAACATTAACTATGTAACTGGACATGCGATTTTCGAAGCAACACACGGTACAGCACCAAAATATGCAGGTCTTGACGTTGTAAACCCATCATCTGTATTATTATCAGGTGTACTAATGCTTCAACACTTAGGCTGGAATGAAGCTGCATCTATGATTGAAAACTCAATCGAGAAAACAATCGCATCAAAAGTTGTAACATATGACTTTGCACGTCTAATGGACGGCGCGACAGAAGTAAAAACTTCTGAATTCGCAGATGCATTAATTAAAAATCTATAATTTGACCGATAATTCGCGATAAAATCTATTAGCCAATTAGCAATGTCACCGAATGTTTGCTAATTACATGATAATTAATATTGTGATAGAACGTCATTTACGATAAACTTAAACCAAGAGAGGCTGTCTTAAAAGTCGAGTATTCAAGACTTTTAGGACGCCTCGCGTTTTTATATGCGCGCGGATAAGAGGCAGTGTTTTGATCTTAAGGAAAATGAAAAAAGGCAAATTTACTACCAAACTAAGCGTATACATAAACAAGAAGTGTCCAGTTATAAAAACGATTGGATTATCTTTTCTAGCTATGTAGATATAATTGATAAAAGGGAGAGAGTTTATATGACAATGAAACGTAAAAAAGTCTCAGTAATTGGTTCTGGATTTACAGGTGCAACGACTGCATTTTTATTGGCACAAAAAGAGCTAGCGGATATTGTACTTGTTGATATTCCACAAATGGAAAATCCGACAAAAGGAAAAGCATTGGATATGCTTGAGGCAAGCCCTGTTCAAGGTTTCGATGCAAATATTATCGGAACTTCTGATTATGCTGATACATCGGATTCAGATATTGTCATTATTACTGCAGGAATCGCTCGTAAACCAGGAATGAGCCGAGATGATCTCGTACAAACGAATCAAAAAGTCATGAAAGCTGTTACGAGTGAAATTGTAAAACATTCTCCAAATACGACAATTCTAGTTTTAACAAATCCAGTTGACGCAATGACTTATACAGTTTATAAGGAATCTGGTTTCCCGAAAGAACGTGTCATTGGTCAATCAGGTGTACTAGATACGGCAAGATTCCGTACGTTTGTTGCGCAGGAATTAAATTTATCAGTAAAAGATGTTACTGGTTTCGTATTGGGTGGTCACGGAGATGATATGGTACCACTCGTTCGCTATTCTTATGCAGGTGGGATTCCACTAGAGACGTTAATTTCTCCTGAAAGATTAGAAGAAATCGTTGATCGTACGCGTAAAGGCGGCGCTGAAATTGTGAACTTACTTGGCAATGGTTCTGCTTATTATGCACCAGCAGCATCATTAGTTGAAATGGCAGAAGCAATTTTAAAAGACCAAAAACGTGTGTTGCCATCGATTGCTTATTTAGAAGGCGAATATGGATTAGACGGGATTTATCTAGGCGTTCCAACAGTGTTAGGTGCTGGAGGGATTGAAAAAGTTATCGAGTTAGAATTAACAGAAGAAGAAAAAGCTGCACTTGAACAATCAGCAAACTCAGTGAAAGCAGTTATGGATATACTTGCATAATTATATTAATTTGTGAAAACTATGAAATCGGGTGGCGAGTCCATCCGATTTTTTGGTATAATAAGCATAAGGAAAATATTGAGTACGTTTTTACAAGGGGGTATTTATATGATTTTAGGGAAAAAAAGAAAAATCGGTAGAAAGATTGAGGATATTCGTGTTGGAGAAAAACTTAAATTAACAGAAAAGGTTGAGGATAAAGACTTATTGCTGTATTTAGGATTAACGAATGATGGAAATCCACTTTATATTCAACATGATTTTGCTTCTCAAACCGTATTTGAAAAACCGATTGTCCCATCAATTATGTTGACGGGCATTGTCACATCGGCAGCTTCTAAATACTTACCTGGTCCAGGCGCTCATGTCATTGAACAAAATTTACAATTCCCAAAAGCAGTCTATCATTATGAAACGATTGATCTTCATTTTGAAGTAGCTGCAGTGCATACGGAAGAAAATGTAATCGTCGTGGAAGTCGAAGCTGTTAATGGAAATGAAGAAATTGTCATTAAAGGGAATATGAAAGTAAATCCACCTAGAATAATCGATCGCCTCACAGCGGATGCGATGCATAATTTCTAACACGGGGAGCTGGAGCAAAAAGTCGGGAGTGCATGACTTTTTGCTCCGCTCCGCGTTTTTTATGCGTGGAGGGGATGTGTTTGTTTACTGCTTGCATGTTCGTGGCAGCATACCTAGACTTTTAAAAAAATAACATGTCCAAAAGAACCCCTTCCGCCGACACTTGCCCTCGAGTCATCAAACAGGCGAGAAAATGAAAATCCCCGCCCCGCAAACAAAACCGCAGGCGCTTGAAAGTAAAACTTTCGAGCAG
>CANSAF010000123.1 GCA_947644645.1 uncultured Sporosarcina sp.
GCTTTAGCAAACTTTTCACGAGCCTTTGTTGTTGTGATTGCACTGACTGACATTCATTTCACCTCTTTCTTTTGTGGTAACTTTTCCATTCTTAACCACTCTCAGCTCCGATGTAAATGTTGGTTCATTTTTTACATTCAAATCGCCACCTCCTCAACTGTTTCTCCATCTTTCTTCACGCGAAATAAGCCGCTGTGATTATACAGGGCTTGGTCTAACGATATAGAACCATCCATCCGATTTTGACCATTTAAAGATACAACGCCAGTCCGAGTGTGTGAAATAACTTTATTTATTGCGGAATGATGGTTCGATACTTTTATCGTTTCTCTTTGCGTGTATCGCATTTTTGTATCATGCAAAGTCACTAACCTTACATTTTGCGGTTCATTCTGTAAGAGTATTTCGCCATTTAGAATAAACTCTCCATCAAGGGACGGCATCATATTCACTTCGTGAACACCAAATTCATGCAATACCTTGGATATATGCTTAATTTTCTGAGCATGTGCGGGACCATCTTTATTGTAAAAACCATTTAAGAAACGGTTTCCATCTAATAAAATAAGATCAGCTGTGTTTCCTAATACCGCTTGTGCCCAAGGGTTTGAATTAGTTTGCATTTTTATTCTTGTATACAAGTGATGAGTAAGTTTGAAACTTAAAAGTAGGTATCCCTTAAATACAATCACGTCTAGATGTGATCGAGTATTTTTATAAGAGTCAATAAGCTTTTTTAATAACTTCTTATCATTTTGATCTAAATGTTCTTCAAGTGGTATTTGTATCCTAAAATAAAATGGATTCCCGCCATACTCAGACCACTCCATCACCTCACTTGTTACTCCGACATTAGCCAAAGCTCGCTCAACAGCTCCGGCAGTCCCTTTCTCCATATGCTGTATAATCGAATTGTCTATAATTTCTCTTTTAACATCGGCGCGTAAGTTTTTATCATAAAAATCAACATGTAAATCTATCGCCAATTTATCTAATATTTCATGATCTTTAATGTTTTTATTGGAACGAAAATCTAATTTCTTACTAAATGAATAAATGTCCCCTGTCGAACGGTCAACTGCCATTGCTGCGGCTTGTATATCTTCATCATTTTTTATGCTGGCAGGTAGTATTTCAAATAGTTTTGAGTTAGAAATATCAATCATCTTCTAGCCCCCCAAACACCAATTCAACACTGTTATCTTGGGCTACTTGATTATCATTAACGACAATATGAGTTGGAGAAATCACTTCAACTCTTTTTGCCCCCGCATCCCTTAACAAGAAAACTAATTCAGATGGGTTAATATCTCTTCCAATCTTAGATTTTTGCCATAATAAAAATTTATTGAACGCAGTTTCAATTTTGCTCTTAATTTCTTCCGTAGTATCAAAGTTTTTACTAGAAATATAGTAAGTCACTTCAATATCATAATGAACTTTTTCAGGCGCTCTTGCTTGAACGAAGTCGGTCAAAGGCTTAATGTCTTTTGTAAAGTATTCTTGCAGTCCTACTAAAAAACTTTCTGATGGGATTTCCCCATTTTTTAATAGGACAGTTAAATCAACCACACCAGTTCCCTTAACACTTGTCGCCTTTATATCCTCAATCAAAGAACTATAAGATTTTGCATGGTAAATATACGCACCATCCGGACCAGCAACACTAAAACCTTCAGGAGCAAGATGTATCCTCTCCCTAAACCGTTCGTCAGATTCTTCATCTACCCCGCCTTGTGTTACATCAAGGTTGATGGCCGAGACCATGAAAGGTAATTGGTCAACCATAATATTAATTTCTCCCGGTTGGATTCCGTTACCCACCTCCCCCGCCTGCTCACAGTCTACTTCTACAATTAATTCTGTATCCCCAGCAGGAAGCACAACCTCATTTCGGATTACGAAATATAAACCAATAGCATTAGAAAAACGTATCCCAGCAGGAAGTATTCTCGCATGCTGTTGGTTTTGGGAAAATGAAATTTTCATTCTAGTTTTCGATGCTTTTTCTTTCTCCCGATAGGTCTTAACCATAGCACCTAAGTTCTCCAATCTTTCACCACGCGCATATTTCAATAAATTTTGTTTAGCTGTATCATCAATCACTTGCCTTAACTGTATTTCTCTTAAAGCTTGTGTGTATAAAAAAATGCGTATCGGATCTCCTGGATAAAGTTTTTTTCTTTTCCCAGTAGATTCGAAATACGCATCTTCATAATCGGTTATAATATCATTTAATGTTTTTTCTGGATTAATCTCGACAAATGATATATCTGGTAAATCAATTAGTTTCAATGGATAACACCACCTTTGGATAAACTTCTCCATTCAGGCCATAAGAAAAATCAACGCTAGCGATTGCAGCTCTTGGCTCATACATCCTTACTTTTCTCACACATTCAACCGTATAAAGTGACTTTACTTCATTGATTGGAGCATCAATAATCTCTACACTAATTCCAAAATCCCTATCGTACGGCACAGTTCCTTCCAATGTTGTCAAAATAACCTTCACATTTCTTAATATTTCCGCCGAATGTTCTGAATGAGTTGCAATGGAAAGTTCCAAATCTTCATAGTTCAGCATTTAAAACACCTCAATATACTCTTCCAACGTAATATCAACTTTGCAGCTATATAATTCCCCTCGATTAAAAACCACATCCCACGCTTGTGAAACATCTTCGACAGTCCATTTATCCATGCCTAAGGCGCGCGTACCGATAACTAATATATGAGCCTCTCCAGCCCTACTCATGCGCAACCATTTTTCAGCCTCTATTCGAGGGCTAACACCATTTGCTGCCGACAATTTTATTGTAAAAGTAATTGTATCTAATTCAGGTCCTAAAAATTCTTTAATAGGCTTGCCGCCGATAATAGCGTGAGTTTCAGATCGCACGGAAGATTCTCGCTGAAAATCTTCAAAGGTCAAAATTCTTTTGTCGCTTGTTTCAAATTTAATCGGTCCATAATAGCCAATCATCTACTCACCGCCACTTCGTATGGTTCCGTTCACTCTAATGTTTCCGTTAATTTGGATTTCATTAACAGCATCCACGGTTAATTGTTTACTTCTATAGTCATATTTTATGACAAGTTCTTCATCAATTTTCTTCACATACATATCTTCGTCTTTAATTGGAGGGGGGTTTTCTGCATGAAAATAAGGACCAAGACAAAAAGCTTGTTCCGAACCGTTTGGCAAAAACAAGCACAATACCGTATCGTCAATTTCTGGGAGGTTTTGTTCAAAACTAAAAAGAGCAATGTCGTTTATGACTGCATCATCCCGATCTGGAAACATAGCACGTATCGTTCCTTCTCTCTCGTTAATTCCATCAACAATACCAATTCTTAATATGTCATAGTTCTTCAATTAATAGCCCCCCTTCAATACTTTATGAAGTTCTAACGCCGTCTTAAAACCTGGCAGGGTATGTGTTGCTTTATCAATATAATACTTGCCACTAAAGCTTCCGAAGTCTTTTAAATCAATTGTCAATGATGCTAAAAGTCGAGTATCACCAACAACTTCAATAGTAGCGACTGTTTCTTTTTTATTTAATCTTCTTAAAGTGGCTTTCGCTAGCCTCTCAGCTTCTCTTTGATCTGCAACACGTTGATTGATTTTGTGTATTCTCGGTTCATCTTGACCTTCATTAAGCATAAAAACGTATTCGATTACTTTATTACTTTTCGCATCAAAATATTTTAAACTAGCTCCGTCATAAGAGGTATTTGTATAAGTTGTTTTGAAAGAATATCCTAAAACTGAACTGTCAGATTCTTGGAATTCGGCAATGGTTTTTCTAGCCTCATATTCAGCTTCATAGAAAATAATTAATTGCTTATCTGTAACTTTTAAAGCAAAACCCTCATCCTCACACACATCTTGCAAAAATTCGGCATCAGGAACATCATCCTGTGCCTTATCTTTAAAGGTTGGATTTTTCGAACTGTCAAAAAATAATTGAAGCCCATAGCGTGAAGCAATATCGGATGCCATTGCTTTAAGTGTAATATTCTTCCAAGTCTTATTTCTTTTCAAATACATAAAATTGCTATTCGCTGGCACTGAAATTCCATTTAAAGTCACGACAGAAGGCCGCCCGTTATACTCAGGCTCATCTACAACAAAAAGCCCGCATGGCAATGACATTTTCTGTCCATCTTTTCGCCAGTTTTTTGTAATAATATTAGCGTTGAAATTATCCCCTTTATCAAAAGACCAATTGGAGATCCATTTCTGTTTCGCATCAGCGATTTCTAGTGACACATCATCCGCGCTACCGCTCGCATTATCCGTATAGGTAAACGAAAGTAAATCCTTGGATAAATCTGTTGTAATATCTATTCCTTCATATTCAAGTTCCAAAAAGGCTCTTCTTGTCTGCATTACCTCACCCGCTTCCAAGGAGGTAAATCAGCAAATTGCTGTGTTTGCTTAATCTCAGGTATTATCAGTTGGACGTTCGCAGAAAAAAATAAAACATGACCAAAATCGGGATTCGATTTCATTAAGACATCTGTATGAAATTCTGTTCCATAAACTTTTTTGGAGATGATATCCCATGTATCACCTTGTACAGTACTATACAAATGCAATCACCTCTTAAACTTCAATCTTTCATCGTCTGTCTCTTTACTTCTTATCCATCTTTCAAATTCCCTACGAGAATCACGATCCACATTTTGAACATCCTCTTTCGTTGCATTACCTTGAATAACATAACTTGGACTGTATACATATTGAGCGCCGCCACTTCGCTCTTGTTTCGGCATATCTAATAAAGCATTTAATTTAGACAATGGCAAAACAGCTTCCTGTTCAGCACCTTCACCAATCATCGCTAATGTTGCCCCGGTAGTGATACCACCTTCAGCAAGCATTGGGATTTTAGGAATACTAAAACCAACTGACTTCCCACCAATACCAGGAACCCAATCCGGCACCGAAAAGCTTAAATTATTAATACCGCCAATCATTGCGTTTGCAGCCGCCACTAAACCATTTATTGCGCCTTTACCAGCTGCGGTTACTCCCTCAAATAACCCTCTAACTAGCCCAGATATCGAACTAACCACGGTTTCTACAATTCCACCTAGCGAAGTGAAAGGGGTTGTCATAGCCGTATGAATTTCCAAAAATATTGTTTGAATGTTTCCCCATAGCGTTGATAAGAACCCTTGAAT
>CANSAF010000124.1 GCA_947644645.1 uncultured Sporosarcina sp.
ACTTGACTCAATCTCCAAAAGGAAGTCTAAGCAATCCCTTAAATAATATGATACAGTTTAAATGCGTTCACGTTTTGTTAAATTTCGACAGGCAGGGGGAATATTTATGAAAAAATTGGGGATTGATTTACTATTTATTACTGTCGGGGCTTTTTTATTTGCGCTTGCTGTAAATCTTTTCGTTATACCGAATGATTTGGGAGAAGGCGGCGTAACCGGGCTTACAATTATCTTGTAAGTTTTGTTTTAAATGGATTTTTATTAATTGTCGGCTATCGTTTTTTAAGTAGACAAACAACCATTTACACAATTATTGCGGTGATTTTGAATTCTGTTTTTCTTCATTTTACAAGAAATTGGTCGATTGCATCCGATGAAGTGTTTGTCAATATGATATTCGGGGGCGTCTTTGCAGGCGTTGGGATTGGACTCATTATTCGCGTCGGTGGGACAACCGCTGGGACAACCATTTTAGCAAGTATTACGAAGAAATATCTCGGGTGGAGCATTAGTTACGGACTGCTTTTCTTCGATTTAATTGTTGTGTTGTCTTCTTATTTTATCATCGGCGCGGAGAAATTAATGTTAACGATTGTCATGCTTTATATTGGAACGAAGGTCATGGAGTTTATCATCGAAGGATTTAATACGAAAAAAGCCATTACCATTATTTCTAAAAATCCAGATGAAATCGCAAAACAAGTGAATTTAAAAATGCACCGAGGCGTTACCGTTTATTCTGGGCATGGGTATTATACGAAAGAACAGAAAGATATTTTATATATTATTTTAAGTAGCCCTGAAATTGTCCGCTTGAAAAAAATTGTCGAAGCGGCAGATCCACATGCATTTGTTGCCATTCATGATGTGCGAAATGTATTTGGTGAAGGGTTTATGGAAATTGGTAATTCATGAGGCTGTCCAATCGCTTTGCGATTGGACGCCTTCTTTTCGTTTATGCGTTTAATTCGTTCATTCCGCTGTTTTCTGGGCTTTCCTTACCAGGCACGAAGCCCAATGAGCAAAGGAATAGATCTCTTCCACGCACATCATAACAGGGAGGCGTCCCAAAAGTCATGCACTTTCGACTTTTGAGACAGCCTCCCTTTTTTGTATTCTCTGATTAACTTTTTCACTTTTGGTACAAGATGGATTATGAAAGAATTTATTTCAAATTAAATGCCGATTTTGAAAGGAGGCATGTCTTATGAATTTAGCCGCAATTGGTGTTCCTGGATTGATCATTATTTTGGTCATCATTTTAATTTTATTTGGACCGCGAAAATTACCTGAAATCGGTTCAGCTGTTGGTAAAACATTGGCTGAATTTAAAAAATCAACAAGAGAAATTTTGGATGACGATGACTTAGACATCAAGCAATCGGAAACAGATAAGCAGGTGAAATAAATGACAACAGAAAATGAACCGAGTCTCGTCGATCATTTAACTGATTTACGCAAACAACTTATGAAAAGTGTCTTTGTTTTTGTCATTTTTTTCATTCTCGTGTTTAGCACAATCAATCTATGGTTCCCTTTCATGACAAGAGGACATCGTTTAGTTGTCTTAAGCCCGCTTGAAGTAGTCAGTTTTTATATGTCGATTTCACTCGCACTCGCTTTCGGGTTGGCACTCCCTTTCCTTTGCCATTTTCTGTGGCAATTTGTGAAACCAGGCTTAACTGAAAAAGAAAGTCGTTTTTTCAGCCTTTATTCACCGATTATGTTTCTCTTATTCGGCATTGGGCTTGCTTTTGGCTATTTTATTGTCAATCCGCTGAGTTATCGTTTTTTAACTTCACTCGGTGCCATTCATTTTGATGTAATGATTTCTGCCGAGGAGTATGCGCGGTTTCTATTATTCACGACGTTGCCGATTGGCTTATTATTCGAGTTACCAATGGTTGCATTATTTTTAGCGTCGATCGGTTTATTAACTGTAGAGACATTAAAAAAAGTGCGGAAATGGTCTTATGTCGCACTTGCAATTATTTCGGGACTCATTACGCCGCCAGATTTCATTAGCCAATTAATTGTCTTAGTCCCGATGATTTTATTATATGAATTAAGCATCCGCGTCGTTGCTTATACAGAAAAGCGCGCGCAAATTAGAGAAATGGAAGAAACCTCGCTTTAAATTAAGGAATTGCGTTGAAGTTATGGATTGCGCGGACATTTTCAGCAATTGCGGGCACATTATGGCGGATTCTGCGGACATTATTGCGATTTCCGGGCACATTATCAAATTAAATCGCATACCTAGCATTATTAAAAATAAAAAAGGAGTAGATAAAATGTCTGAACCACGTGAACCTGAAAAACAGCAGGATGGGATGAGTCGGAGAAATTTCTTGAAAAATAGTGGGCTTGTTGCTGGTGGACTCGTTGGGGGTACTTTACTCGGTGGCTTGGTGGCGAATCCTTTTCAAAAAGGTGAGAAAAAGCCTCTTTTATCTAATGAAAATACAGTACAAAATTTTGAAGCGAGAACATTCTTCAGCAGAAATGAAGATTTCGATGTTTTATCCGCCGCAACAGAACGCTTATTTCCTGAAACATCGAAAGGTCCAGGAGCCATCGCACTTGGTGTTCCCTATTTTATCGATCGGCAACTTTCGAGTGAATGGGGCACAAATGCTTATGATTATATGACAGGACCGTTTCCAAATATTTCCGAAGTAACACAATATGAAAAAGAAGATGTCAATCAGAATGAGCAAGGCGCTGAATCTGAAACGAAAGTGCCTACCCCGACACCTAGATATCAAACGCGAATGAAACGTGCCGCATTGTTTACAGAAGGTGTGCATGCACTTGAAAGAACGGCACAACAACAGTTTGACTCAAAATTTATTGATTTATCACCTGAACAACAAGATGAGATTTTGCAGGCATTCGCAAATGATGAGGCGAAAATGAATGGTGTGAATTCGAAAACTTTCTTTGATTTATTGTTAACGACAACGATTGAAGGCGCTTATGCTGATCCAGTATATGGCGGCAATCGCAATATGGATGGTTGGCGAATGAAAGAATATCCAGGACCGCGTATGAGTTACTTACAAGATATTGAACAGACAGATTTTATCGTTATGGAGCCCGAAAGTTTACGGAATTATCAAGGGCATTAATTGGAGGAAAAAGCTATGGTGAAAAAATTAGATAAAGTAGATGTTGTCGTTGTTGGCAGCGGTTGGGCTGGTGGGATTGCATCCGCAGAACTAGCTAAAGCTGGCTATAAAGTTGTGATATTGGAGCGCGGAAAAGATCAAACACGCGCCGATTTTATCGGTGTAAAAGACGAGTTACGCTATACCAATCGTTATGAAATGATGCAAAAATTAGCACCTGAAACGATTACATCGAGAGTTTCACTTGATGAAGTTGCATTACCTGTTCGCACACGGCAAGAAATGAACGCAGGGACAAATCTTGGCGGTGGAAGTGTTCACTGGGCAGGATCTGTTTATCGTTATCGTCCGTATGATTTTGAAATTCGTTCTAAAACGATTGAACGTTATGGTAAAAACAAAATTCCTGATGGGATGACGATTCAAGATTGGGGCATTACTTACGATGAAATGGAAAAATACTATGCGAAATGGGAATTGACAGCGGGAATTTCAGGAGAGCCTGATCCGCTCGGGGATACTCGTTCGATTGACTATCCGAATCCGCCAATGAAAGCCTCCCCCGCTGTTCAATTATTTAAAGATACGACGAAGAAAATGGGGCTTCATCCATACCAAATGGCTTCAGGAAATATGTCTGAAACGTATACGAATCCAGACGGTGAAACATTGAACCAATGTATGTTTTGTGCATTTTGTACAATGTATGGCTGTGATTTTTCAGCAAAATCAGATCCACTTGTAACTGTTTTACCGACAGCCACGAAAACTGGAAACTGTGACATTCGTACAAATGCACTTGTTCGACGTGTGCTTCATGAAAACGGTAAAGCGACGGGCGTTTTGTACACTGATACGCGCTCTGGTGAAGAATTTGAACAACCTGCTACTGTCGTTGTACTTGCGGCATTTACTTTTACAAATAATCGTCTCTTAATGCTTTCTGAAATTGGTGAACAATATAATCCCGAAACGAGACAAGGTGTTATCGGTCGAAATTATCATGGTCAATTTAATAGTACATTTTTAGGCGCAAGAGGATTTTTTAAAGATAAAAAATTCAATCTATATATGGGTGCTGGTGCGCTTGGTGGCACGCTGAGTGACTATGACGGAGATCTTTTCGACCATACCGATTTAGACTTCATCAGTGGCGGAGCAATAGAACTTCGACAATACGGAGACGGGGCCATTAAAAGTAATGTCGTGCCAAATGGAACGCCGCGTTGGGGAGCGGAATTTAAGGATACTGCAATTGAATATGCCAACAGTAACCTAATTATTTGGTATACGTCTGCTGTAATGTCTTGGTGGCATAATTATTTAGATTTAGATCCGACTTATAAAGATGAATTTGGTGATCCGCTGCTTCGCGTTACTTACCGACTGACTGACCAAGATAAAAACATTGCGAAATTCGGCATTGAAAAATGTACAGAAATTATGGAAGAAATGGGTGCAGATATTGTAGATCCCGATGAAGTGCCAGACGAATTCGACCATATTTATTCAGGTGGCCATTATGCAGGTGGCGTCATTATGGGGACAGACCCAAAAACTTCTGCGGTCAATAATTATTTACAAATGTGGGATATGGAAAATGTCTTTGTCATAGGGGCGACTGCATTTCCTCAATTTGGTAGCCATCACCCAACACCAACAGTTGGTGCACTTAGTTACCGTGCTTCAGAAGGCATAGAAAAATATTTAAAAGACGGCGGTGGCATGTTAGCGGAGGCAAAACCGACAAATCTTTATGTGTAACTTTAAAAATGAGGCTGTCCAGTAGCAAAGCTATTGGACAGCCTCATTTTAATCTTTCTCGTAAACAATTTCTCCATCAATAAATGTTCTCAGTACTTGAATATCTTTGATAGCCATTGGATCGATGGTCAGTGGATTTTTATCTAAAACAACAAAATCTGCACGTTTTCCAATTTCGATACTCCCTGCCTCATCTTCTTCAAAATTCAGCTCTGCACCGTAAATAGTCATTGATTTTAATGCCGATGAACCTCCCCCACTTAAAACATCCTGTTTTTGAAGTGGGGGTTTCCTACTACA
>CANSAF010000125.1 GCA_947644645.1 uncultured Sporosarcina sp.
CCTCCCGTATGTGTATGCATTTAATTTATTTTATTTTCTTGTTTTCTTGCACTGCTTTTTGAACTTTCCTTTCCAGCGTGAACCCAAATAAGCAAAATAATGTATCATTTTCGCGTATTTAAAAATAGGAGGTGTCCTAAAAGTCATGTACTTTCAACTTTTGAGACAGCCTCGCCTATACGTTTATTTTTCCTTTATTTAGTGAAATAAAAAACTCTCTAAAACTCTCGGTTTTCCGGAGGAGTCACTTCTACAACATCACTTGATAATGATTCTCCACCTCGGTCAATTTGTTTAATGTTTTTCTCTTTTTTCAACTGTTGAATTTCACTTTTCAGCGCTTTAATTAAAGCGTCTTTTGCTTCTAAATCCTTTGCAACTTCCTTCGTATGATGTTTGGATTTGAATGCGCGAAATAAAGCAATAAAACCACTAACAGCTGCCCCGAGCAATGCAGACCCTAAAATAACAAGAACAAGCGGCCATTGTGAAGTACCAAAAATATAATTGACTGGAACTGCTTCAACATTCATTACGGAAAATACAGCAATAATAATAGCAAAAACTAATCCAACAATCCATGTCCATTGAATATCTTTCATCCACACTCACTCCTTTAAAAAAATGAGGCTATCCAGAAAGTCTAAAAACTGACTTTCTGAATGCCTCCCATATGAACATTCATGAACTGACTTATATTCTTTTATGATGTTCCCGTTTAAAATCAATTTTAAACAACTGGCTCGTCTGAACCCCATTGCTGTTTCTCTTTATCGATTTTAATGCCGCCACTCTTTTCCAGTTCACGTTTTTTCAGGACAAACCAAATTTGTGCTGAAATAAAGATTGAAGAATACGTTCCGGCAATTAAACCAATTAATAAACCAATTGAGAAGTTTTGAATCGATTCTGCACCAAGAACCATTAACGACATAACAACGAAAGTTACTGTTAAAACAGTGTTCACTGAACGTGTCAATGTTTGACGAAGCGATTTATTGACGATATCCGCCAATTCGTTCGCATCTTTAATTTCATTGCGACGATTCATATTTTCGCGAATTCGGTCAAATGTAACAATCGTATCGTTAATTGAATAACCGACAATTGTCAGTACTGCCGCTACGAAGGTAATGTCAACTTCTAAACGGAAAATACTAAAGATCGCAACCATGAAAAATGCATCATGGAGTAAACCAATAATTGAAGCTAACCCCATTCGCCACTCGAATCTAAACGCAACATAAATAATAATTCCTAGCGCTGCAAATGCAAGTGCTTTAATGGCATTTTTTACAAGTTCTTGACCCACTGTTGAAGAAACAGTACTAATATTCGGCTCAGCTCCGTATTGCTCTGCAATCGATGTTTGCAGTTCTGAAATTTCATTTTGTGAAAATTCATCTATATAGCGGAGAACGCCAATATTTTTAGCATCACCAGAAATAACAATATCTGAGGTCGGATAACCAATCGATTCCGTAAACTCTTCGATTTCATCAGCAGATAAAGCTTCTTCTGTTAAAATTTCAACACGTGTACCACTTGCAAAGTCAATGCCGAGATTTAATTTGAAAATACCAAGGACAATTGCCCCTGTAATTAATAAAACAATTGACAATGTGAAGTAGCGTTTACGTGTATTCACAAAGTCAAAACGGTCAAATTTCGTCGTCAAATCAAGTGTATCGACTTCTTCATAAGCTGGATGAACATGCTTTTTAGCAATCCCAAATAAACCTGTTTTACCATTTAAAATACCGCTATTGACAAGTAAACCTAATAATAGTCTTGAACCCCACACCGCTGTGATGAAGCTGACTAAAATACTAATGATTAACATTAACGCGAACCCTTTAACAGAGCTTGTCCCGAAACTAAATAAGACAACTGCCGCAAGTAATGTCGTAATATTGGCATCTAAAATCGCTGTGAATGAAGATTTCGCACCTGCATCAAATGCCGTTTTAACAGATTTACCAACGCGTAATTCTTCACGAATTCGTTCATATGTTAAAATATTAGCATCGACTGCCATCCCGACCCCGAGCATTAATGCCGCAATTCCTGGTAAAGTTAATACCGCATTAATTTTCGTGAAGACGAGTAAAATTAAGTAAACATAGACAGATAATGTCACAACTGCGACAAAACCTGGTAAACGGTAATAGACAAGCATGAAAACAAAGATTAACGCAATCCCGACAATACCAGCGAAAATCGTTTTATTTAATGCTTGCTCACCAAATTGTGCACCAACAGAAGTTGAATAAATTTCTTCCAATTCAACTGGCAATGCACCCGCATTTAAAATACCGGCTAAATCTTTCGTTTCTTGAACTGTGAAGTTACCTGAGATTTCTACGTTAGAAGAATTAATTTTTTGTGTAACACGAGGCGCCGAAACAAATGCTGGATCCTCTTTCATCACTTCTTCTTTATACGAGTCTACACCTTCTTCAAAGTCCAACCAAATCACTAATACATTGTCAGGTGCCGGCTTTCTAGCAATTGCTGCCGTGACTTCCCCAAATTTATTTGGGTCTTTCATTTCTAACGTAACGACTGGCGCATTCGTTTCACCGTTAAAATCACCTTTCGCTTTTCCTTCTTTCAAGTCACTACCATCGAGAATTAAATTATCGTCTGAATCTCTAAATGTTAAGTTTGCTTGCGTTGAAAGAATTTCCCTAGCACTATCTTGGTCTTCAACACCTGCGAGCTGAACACGAATTCGATTATTCGATTCGACTTGAATATTCGGTTCACTTACACCGATGACGTCAATTCGTTTAGATAAAGCGCCCGCTGTATCTGTAACCATATCTTCCGTAATTTCCGGTGCATCATCGGTTAATTTTTTAACTTCATAAAGCACTTCAAATCCACCTTGTAAATCAAGACCAAGTTTCACGTCTTTTAAGATTGGATTGACTGTCGTTCCGATTGTTCCCGCAAATAAAATAAGCAGAAGCAAAAACGAGACGATGCGCCCTCTAATTTTCATAATTCACTTTCCCCCTCTTTGTGTACCGCCACTTCCACGAAGCAGCGTTCACATACAACAATCCTATTATGAGACACGTGTAAACTCATGTCAAATAGGGTAGTCTGTTTCATCAATTATTTTTTCTTCTCGCGGTCCAAGGAGCAGTTGTAATTCATCTGAATTCAAATCAGAAAACCAATCAGTATCGCGTTGGGCTTCAATTTGTGTAAATGTCATATAAGCTGCTGGTGTGATTTTTAAAATATCATTCGCAATTTGATGAATCGCTATTTCATCGATGTTTTGATTGCGCCACATTTTATGCACACAGAAATTCCAAATATCTTCGTTTGTTACTGTTTTATAGCCATATAAATGAAATTCATTTCTTTTACTTTCAAGAGCAGGTAACATATTTGTAAATATTTTTCTGGAATTTTCTTTCACAATCCCCAACCCTTTCCTTATCGATCATCTGACAATCCTTTTCCACATATCAAATAGTATACCAAATCACAACATGCATTTGTCATTTGCAAAGAAAAAACTTCTTTTTTCCTATACAATATTGTCGAAACCGTTCGGAACGTAAATTCTTTGTCACTGTCACTACTTTCATAGTAGAATAACGATATAATAGAATTCATTTTAAAAACATGAAACCTTTTAAAGGTTCGGTGCGTATATAGAAGAAGTTAATGATTATAAGGAGGTTTTACAAATGGGCTTATTCGGATTTTTTAAAAATCAATTTATCGAAGTAATTGAATGGACAGACAATACGTCCAATACAATGGTTTATAAATTCCCCGTTCACGGCAATGAAATTAAAATGGGGGCAGAATTAACAGTACGCGAATCTCAAGTGGCCATCTTTGTCAATGAAGGAGAAATTGCAGACGTGTTCGGTCCAGGTCGTCACCAATTATGGACGCAAAACATGCCGATTTTAACAAAATTGAAATCATGGAAACACGGGTTCAACTCCCCTTTTAAAGCAGATGTTTATTTCGTCAATACGAAACAATTTATTGATCAAAAATGGGGTACGTCCAATCCAATTATGATGCGTGATGCAGAATTTGGGATGATTCGCCTGCGTGGATACGGTATTTATTCTTACCGCGTGTCAGATCCAACTGTTTTCTTAAAAGAATTATTTGGAACGAGTTCTTCTTATGATACGAGCAGCGTAGAAAATCATTTAAAAAAGATGATTGTTTCGGGTTTAACAGACTTATTTGCTGAATCTCAAATTCCAGCGCTCGATTTAGCAATGTATTATGATGAATTAAGTACACAAGGGAAAGAAAAAATGCAAGAACGTTTCAATGCATTCGGCTTTGAAATCACTTCCCTTTATATCGAAAACTTATCGTTACCAAAAGAAGTCGAAGAAGCGATGGATAAACGCACGTCAATGGGTGTACTTGGAGATATGGGCAAATACCAACAATTCCAAGCAGCTGAAGCACTTCGAGATGCGGCGAAAAATGAAGGCGGTGGACTTGCAGGTGCAGGCGCTGGACTCGGGGCGGGTGCAGCACTTGGCGGTATGATGTCCAATGCACTTTCAGGCGCTGGACAGCAACAACAATCTACACCACAAGAAGCCACTGCACAGTGCCCACATTGTCAAGCAACAATTAGTGCTAACGCGAAATTTTGCGGTGAATGTGGAAAATCCGTTCAAAAAGAACAAGTCCCTTGCGTAAACTGCCAAGCGATGCTCAATAAAGATGCGAAGTTTTGTGGAGAGTGCGGTGCTAAACAAGTGACTGAAAAAACATGTACAAAATGCGGCGCTACAAACGGCCCAAATGCAAAGTTTTGCGGAGATTGTGGGGAATCAATCTAAATAGGGTGTCGAGAAAGTTCAGCAATGAACTTTCTCGACGCTTTTCTTTAGCCGTTATTTTCCAATCTCACAGAAAAAATGGTATAATTTAAATTCGAATTCAATTGCTAGTAAATTAATTTTAATGGTAAAAATAGGAGAGAACATAATGGATAGAAAAGAAAGACAGTTGATCAGTCATTATTACGAGAAATTCACAATAGGAAATTTTGATGAGAAAGATTTTTATGCATTTCTAATGCTAGTGAAAGAACATGCAGAAAACAACAAAATTTTGACAG
>CANSAF010000126.1 GCA_947644645.1 uncultured Sporosarcina sp.
TAAATCTGAAATTATTTCATTGCTAGAAAACAAAAAAATTACCAGTGATGAAGCCATCAATCTTCTCAAACAAATTAAGGAGGAATGACAGATGGAACAAGAAATTATTCGTATACTAACGATGGTTGAAAAAGGGACATTAAGTGAAGATGAAGCGACTAAAATCATTCAATTATTAGAGACGGAAAATCCAGCGCCTGAAGAGAAGCATATCGAAAATACGAACTCAGTTATTGGTCCTTTTAAAAATGACACGAAACTCGGATACTCTTTATAGATTGAAAATAAAGAGGAGGAAATGGGATGAATTATTATGAGGCAACAGAATTGGATTTAGAGGGAATTGGATTCCTATCGTAGATTTTACAACCAATCAGCAGATGAAGCGGGCGCTCGAAGTTTTATAGAAAGTCGATTGAAAGAGGACGACTCTGTTATATTTGTTGCGGCAGATCAAACAGGTTATAAAGGCTTTGTCCAATTATATCCCACCTATTCTTCGATATCGATGAAGAAAGCATGGATTTTAAACGACTTGTACGTCATAACATCTGCACGACAACAAGGAATCGCACAAAAACTAGTAGCGTTAGCGATTGAACTTTGCGAAAATACAAAAGCATCTTATCTCGCTTTAGAAACGGCTCCTAGCAATAAACAAGCCAAAAAATTGTATGAAAAGAATGGTTTTGTTTTGGATGATACCTTTTTACATTATCAGCGCAGTAACAGCAAATAATTGGATTTCTTCACATCAAGCTATGTGGCGCTAACAATGCCGCGTGGCTTTTATTTTTGAGATTCATTCATAAAATCATTGTCAAAAGATATAAAGTGTGTATATAATGTGATTAATGTATATACACACTTTAGGGAGGAGGGCAATATGGAACTTTTAATTACAAACCAATCAAAAGAACCGATTTACGAACAAATTAAAAATCAAGTGATTGCGCTTATTTTAAATGGGGAATTACAGCCTGGCGAAGCAATTCCATCTATGCGTAGCCTTGCGAAAGATTTGCAGATTAGTGTAATTACAACAAAAAGAGCGTATAAAGAGCTTGAAGATGCAGGATATATTTATTCAGTCGTTGGTAAAGGTTCTTTTGTCGCGGAACAAAATATGGAATTGATGCGAGAAAAGAAATTGAAGATTATTGAAGAACAATTAAGTGCTGTGATTGAAAACAGTAAGGAAATGAATATTTCGCTCGACGAACTACAACAATTAGTAAGTATTTTATATGAGGAGTGAGTCAGAATGGAGCCAATTATTGATTTACAGAACGTCTCGAAAAAAATTAGTAGTTTTTCAATCGATGAAATGAATTTACAAGTTGAAAAGGGAATGGTAACTGGTTTTATTGGAGAAAATGGAGCGGGAAAATCAACGACAATCAAGCTCATCATGAATTTGTTGAAACCAGATACAGGGGATGTAAAACTATTTGGACTAGATTACGCTACGCATGAAAAAGAGATTAAAGAGCGTATCGGTTTTGTGTATGATAGCAATATCTTTTTTGAAGGAATGAATTTGAAAGATATAAAAAGAGTCGTTGCTCCCGCGTACCGCCAGTGGGATGATGCTTTGTTTAAAAACTATATAGACCAATTTGAATTGCCGATGAATAAAGCCATCAAATCGTTTTCTAAAGGTATGCAAATGAAAGCTTCTATTGCTTTGGCCATTTCACATCATGCCGAATTAATTATTATGGATGAACCAACTGCTGGTTTAGATCCAATTTTCCGAAGAGAATTATTAAATTTATTGCAAGAATTAATGCTTGATAGTAATCAAACCATTTTCTTTTCAACACACATCACAACCGATTTAGACCGAATTGCGGATTATATCGCATTTATTCAAAATGGTAAGTTGTTATTTAATCATTCTACCGAAGAGATTAAAGATCAATATGCCGTTGTCAAAGGCAGTAATGATTTACTGGACCGAGACACTGAACAGTTTTTTATCAATGTGAAGCGTACAAATAGTGGTTTCAACGCATTAACCAATCAACCGAAAACGGTACAAAATGTTTTTGAAGATACGATTATCATGGAGCGGGCGACTTTAGAAGATATTATGTATTATTCGAAAGGTGGTAAAGAACATGCTAAATCTTATTAAACGAGATGCAATCATTCAAAAGAAACAACTCTATGTTTTCATTCCCTTCATGTTATTTTTTATTTTAATGCAAGTGCCGCCGATTCTTACATTTTTAGTTGTAAGTATTTATATTCCGATGAATGCTTATGCCTATGATGAAAAGGCGGAAACGAATATTTTACTGAATTCACTACCTTATACGAGGAAGCAAATTATCGCCGCAAGATACATTGGCTCAGTTTTTTATATTACACTAAGTGTCCTTTTAACAATTGCAATACTGCTACTCTTAAACCAGCCCTTTGAATGGCATGATGTAGGAATTGGTGTAATGTCGTCCATTTTATTTTCATCATTTGCATTCCCAATGTATTATATTTTCAAACGTGGTTATGTTTCTTTAGCCACTATGATTGCCTTTTTTATCCTTGTAGCTTTTGTGCCAATGATTCTTCCAAAAATCTCTAACCAATTAACAAATTTCCTTCATTTTGTGCAGGAATTATCGTTATCTGTCATCTACGGTAGCGTCGTGAGTATCACCATTGTGATTTATTTATTTTCTTGGCTGATTACGATGACAATTTATGAACGTAAAGCGTTTTAAGCTATATAATTTCCTTTGAAATTTTGTCAACTTCTTCTTAAACGTATCATTTACTATGGAGAACGATTCTGTAGTGTATTGGAGGAAGTGTAAATGGCAAAAAGAAATCGTGGGAAAGCCTTAAAGAAATTGCCAGCAAAAGGTCGGGGAACATGTCCAATTTGTCATCGGAAACGAATTAAATTACTTTATGAACGTCGAACAGAACATAATGACAGCCTTAATGTTTGTAAATATTGTCGGGATAAATAATAAAAAAGCTACGTATCGCCGCCACATGGGACTACGTAGCTTTTTTGCGTTTTACCACATTAAACGCATATCCAATTTACAACAACTTTCTCCAATTTCGGTACTATCAAATTCAATGCGAATGCCTGATGGACTGTAGTAGGTCTTTGTTTTTATTGATATTCCAGTAGACTGGATAAGTTTATCAACGGTTTCCTGATCGGATAACTGTGCGGCATTCATTAAATCGGATGCAAAGGCGGGGTCACTAACAATTTTATCTGTTAATAAACGCGCATCACGAATTAATATTTGAAAGCGTTCTGCGGAAACATGCAATTTCTCTGTATTGACAGGCGGAAAAGAATTTTGCACTTGGAAAGGATGTGGTTGGTAAACAGTTTGATTAGTACGGTAAAACGGGTAAGTCATATAAGCATAAGGGGAAAAATACATCAAGAAGCCTCCTTGTTATTTTATAATATATTTCATTACGGGCGCTCGCTATTGAAATCCTAATCTAGTGTATGAAGCGAAGCGGAGAACTTGCTTGAAAGGGAGTAATTTTTTGTGGATGTGAACTTGGAGGGAGTTGTTGTGAACTCAGATAGAACTCCTGTAAACTCGTCAAGGATTCTTGGGAGCTCATAGGATGTTGTTGTAAACTCGCTTCAAAGTTATGCTTTTCCAAGTAAAAAAATCATCCATCTCTATCTTTTATCGCATAGATGGATGATTTTACCATGGGACCACTACTCAAAAAACGCTTTACTGTACACAATCGTTCCGGAAACTTCTTTCAGTGCGTCGTCTTGTAATTCAAGTGCCATTAGCGCTTCTACGGGTACATCGAATGGTGCTTGAATATTCCAATTAGTTGTCGGTTTAAAACCAAATTTTGGATAGTAAGAGGCGTGACCTAAGACAATTATCGATTGATGTCCTGCATTTTGTGCTGCTTGAATTGCTGCCTGAATGAGTGCTTGACCAATCCCTTTTTGCTGTTGCTCTGGCAAGACGGATACAGGCGCAAGGGCAAGTGATTCATGAGTTTGATTTTCACCTTGAATAGAGATTTTGGTTAGTAAAATATGCCCGATTATAGCATCCGTTTTTGGATCAATTGCCACGAGGGAAAATTCAGGAATGAAAGCATCTGACTTTCGTAATCTCGCGACCAAATGATGCTCGTTGTAATCTGTCATTTCTGCCGTTTCAAATGCTTTTTGAATAACTTGTTCTGTAATTAAATAATCTGCTTCAACTTCTTGTCTGATTGTAAAATTCATCAATAATGTAACGCTCCTTTTGATTGTATTTTACGACAAGAATTTGTTAAATGCATTCATTATGCGAAAAAATGCTACTTTTACCCACCTTGAACACATGTTCCTTTTGCTGGAATATGAATAAAAATGATCCACTAATGCTAATTAGCAGTAAAAGAGATGGGTAAAACTCATCATTTATCCGTAATACTTTCATCAAATATGCCATTTATCCAGAGGTTAGAACAATCGTTCCTGATAGGTGAATCAGCTCTTTAATGGTCACTTGCAAAAAAAGAGGTGTCCAACAGTAAAGCCGATTGGACAGCCCATAAAAAGTCTATTTTATAATTTTAAGAGGTCGCATCATTTCATTGTCTTCATGCTCCAAAACATGGCAATGCCAGACATAATCACCGGTACGTTCTTTAAAATGCATGGCGATGGTGGTTACTTCACCAGATGTTGTTCTAACAGTATCCTTCAGACCCCTTTCATATTCTAAAGGAGGTGTTAATGTACGACCGTTCTGACATCTGGCGTATCCATTGTCCCGTGTAAAGTATGATCGACGGGAAGTAAATGTTTTTTCGACAATTGATTGACCCACTCTACTTGTATAGGTGAATCTTTATTGGCTTCGATCGTTGGTCCTGGACAAATTCCGTTATATCCCCAAACTTTCCTGGATGAGAAATCTTTATGGAACTGATGGTTCGTTTCGCGCATAGTAATTTTATAAAATGCTTCCCCGTGATTTCCATAACGAGTAGGTGCTAATACTTTGGGGATGGGAAGGGGATCGACGAATTTTTTAATGGTAGTTGGATCTGCGGGATTCGTATCGTTTTTCATAATATTATGGTGATAACTCAATGGTTGTTTCACATAGAC
>CANSAF010000127.1 GCA_947644645.1 uncultured Sporosarcina sp.
GAATAAAGAGCATAAATATCTTTTTCATAATTTTCCCTCCAATCGGGATACAGTTTTTCCTATTTAGTGAAGCATGCAAAATTATAATTTAAACTTATCAGCTATTAACCTTGCTACTTCTGATGCACTTAATTTTGTATTATTAATTTTTATATAGTTTTCTCTTTTAATTTCACCTGGATTAGTGTTTAATCTGTATTTTTCCATCGATTCCTTTAGTTCATTTTCCGACCACTCAACATTTCTTTTCGTAGGTTTATGTGCCAATCGATGTGGACTTTTATTACGTCCCAATCTTTCATCTATGTCAGCTTCCAATTCAACAAAGTAAATGTCCGCGCCACGGGATTCAAAAATTTCACATGTTTGGTCGACAAAGTCCCAATCCTCTTGTTCATCAAATGCCCACACGTATGTAAAAACCAAACCTTCCGCTTCACTCTCAGCCACTGTCTTGAATATTTCTTTTCTAAATGAAGTCGATAGCTTCCACAATTCTGGACTGAAGCCAAATAAAGGCTCTAATAATTCAATGGTCATATGATTGTGAAATAGTTTTAATCCAGTTACTTTAGCTAACTCCTGCCCTACCGTCATTTTACCAACCGCCTGTGGACCAAAAATAAGTACGAATTTCATAAATATCTTCCTTTGCTTTTTATTATGGCGCAAAATGGTTCTTTTTTTAAATAAATCAATATCCAAATCCTACCACAGTTTCACTCGGAAGTCACAACCTCCAAAATAATCAGTTATTTCCATCTTCTGTCGGAAAGAACCAATTCTTTATTAGCTGTGAAAGGTATATGTCGTACAACTCCAATGCTTGGAATTGGTTTTTCTTTTACCATCCCAGCCCATGTTCTGTAATTCTTTGGCAATCAACTGATTGATAAAACCATGCCCCACAAAAACGATAGACTTATATTTTTTTGCATATCCAATTAGTTCTACAGCGGCTTTATTAGCCCTTTTCTTTGCATCATTCAATGACTCGCACCCGTCCCCGTAACCAGCCAACCACAAACATCGAAAAATAACTGCCCAAAGACTTGGCTTTAATTTTAGACCACCTATTTTCTTTGATGTGACAGGTAATTCAGTTTCACGATATAAAGCCGAAGAAATTCTTTGTAAATTTGGATTGAGTAATCTTGCAGAATCGATTGACCTTTTCAAGTCGCTCGTCACAATAATATTGGCCATTGATATTTTCTTTAGCGTGTCTAATGGGTAAAACTCTTCCTTAAAAACCCCACGATCATCGTACTTCTGAACCCAATTTTTAAATTCATCGCAAGTCATTTTATGATTTTCTATATGTTTGGATTTACCATGTCTGATTAATGAAATTTCCACAATAAATCCCCCTCTCGTTTATGAAAGCATATCAGTCTTGCGATAAATAAATCCAATTCATTTCATCAAATTTCTCAATCTTATAATCCGATCCTATATAACATAATATTTTATTAAAAAAGTTTATATTTGAATCTTCCTCATACAAATCTTCTTTTACAAATTCCATTGTAATAAAATTAGTAAGCGCCGTATTATTTACAAAATCCGAAAAGTAAGACCGAATCATCATTGATGTTTCTTCGTTTAATTTTTCATCATTGATGATTGAAATTCTAAACACATTCAAAATTGCGTCCAAATCTTCTTCATCCATATAGCATAAGGGTTCAAGTTTTTTATCTTCCGCTGTCAACGGTTTTCTAGTATCTTCAATGACGACATACGACAAAATATTGCCGTCTTTTAATACACAAAAAACTTCTAAATCACGTAGTTTTAATGCTCTGTTAAGCGTTATCATAACTTTCTCCTGTTCATTTTTACATTTTCATTAAACTTTGAAATCATCTCTGTAAACTGTTCAATCGCTATCAATCTTTGAAAATCTTTTACACATTGTTTATAAATTAATTCGCTATTGCCTTTAAGCAATAAATGTCCAAAATTACTAGGTGTAACATAGTCATTATGAAAACCCATTATATTCCTCCGTCAGTCTAAGTCAGATTTTCTATTTCTCAACTTTAAAAGTATAGGTGCCATGTTTAATAAAATCGAGAAACCTGTTAAAATCCATAACACAATTTCCATCGTAGGCACAACATCAGATAATGCAGCCCAATCTCCCGCCTTTACCCAGCTGGAGACCATCCTGTAGTTAGCAACAACTGTTAATGCAGTAAATGATAACCCCATCGCCATCGCAAATCGATAGTCTTTGTCTTTTCCATATAGATACAGATTGATACAAGTCGCTATGATTGCTATGCACCCGAATATGACCCACATGATAATCTCTCCATCCACAATGAAATTTTTCATTCATTGAGACGAAAGTTCTTCGTAAACAGTTTCATAATTCCAATAAAACAACCTATTCTTATCGAAAAAGACAAAATTCTCATTCGTTTTATGTCATAGTCCTTCACAACATGATTGCACTCACTCTATAATCTACTTATTTTCGTGACTAGCAATATCGTTCATATCAAAAGGCTCATTTTTTTCTATTTGCTGAATCGCTTTTATTCTCCGCGTTCCAGTTTCAACCCATTAATTTTTAATATTAATTTTTTATAATAATTTGACCGAATAGAAAAACTTGCATATTCCTCATGTGACGTACAAGTAAACCAAGTAAAGTTATTTTTTATAAAAGTTAAGTCTTCAGGTAGTTCTGGAGCAACCCAATCATACAAACTACTTGCATTTTGAACTAACAAATCATAGGTCGCTTCATTGGATTCCATAATGTAAACTGTTGCAGCCGGACCTTTTGTTTCAGTCCCCGCCCATTTTTTCGTTTTGTAAGTTTCTATACAATAAGGTGCAAATTGAGTAATGATATCTTGATTGTATTTTAATTCTTTTCTGGTGATAAAATAAAACTTATCGGAATGATGACATAACACTTTCACAAGGTTTTTATAAATTTCACCTCTTGGATTCTCTATTAAATCCCAGTATTCGGATTCTTTATGCCATTTCATTTTTCATCCTGTTCCTTTCGCATACATGAGTTAAACACTTAAATAACAGTTAATCTATTCGTTAATCATTAAATCTTCATAATAAACATTACAAAAATAGCCGCCCCATTAATTGAAGAGCTAGATTATAATACAAGCACAGTAGAATTACTGGGTAAGTTCATTTTTGGGATGTCTATGTAAATTTATTTTTAACTAGTCTTTATTTTTATTGCCATCCACAATCGCACCAATTACAATCCCTATCATCAACCCAAATCCAGGTCCAAAAGCCCAAATCAAAGGTGTATCTAAAAAGATTCCAACGACAGATGACAAGATAGCGCCACCCATCAATCCGAAGGCAACGCCGAAGCCTATAGACGAATGCCGATTATTAGTTTCTTGTTTGTCCTGAATATCCTTTTTCCCAGATATCTTTTACCTCCCGATAAAAAAAGCGCAATTCTCCTGAAAGAATTACGCCCATTTTTATGATTATTTAACCCATAATATGGTAGCCACCGTCAACATAAATCACTTCTCCAGTGACCCCACTCGATAAATCACTCATCATCGCAAGCGTCATATTGCCGACTTCTTCTTGTGTGATATTTCGTTTAAGGGGTGCTACTTCTTCAATTTTATTTAAAATCGTGTTAAATGAAGGCACACCTTTTGCAGATAAAGTACGAACTGCTCCTGCTGAAATTGCGTTCACACGAATATTATCTTTTCCTAAATCATTCGCAAGGTAGCGAACAGATGCTTCTAATGCAGCTTTTGCAACACCCATCACATTATAGCCATCTAGTACACGTTCTGCGCCTAAATAACTCATCGTTGTAATTGTGCCGCCTTCTGTCATATATGGGCGCGCATATTTAGCAACCGCCACTAATGAATAAGCACTTGTATCTTGTGCAAATGCGTAGCCATCGCGAGATGTTTCAATAAAGTCACCGCGTAAATCTTCCGCATGCGCAAAAGCGAGTGAATGCAAAACACCGTGGATCACGCCAACTTTATCACCAATTTCTTTAAATGCGCGCTCAATGCTTTCATCTTCATTCACATCACATTGCACAATCATTTTTGCTTCATAGTCAACATCGACAAGTAATTTTTCAAGCTTCGCCATCGAACGCTCTTTACGATACGTGAATATTAAATTTGCGCCTACTTTTTGTAAAGATTTCGCTACACCCCAAGCTAAGCTTCGCTGGTTCGCAACACCCATAACTACAATATTTTTACCTTTTAAATTCAATAAGTCATCCATTTTATAGCCTCCAATAAATCATGTTGATATCTATTATTAGTACCTAGTGCTAAAGCTAGTATAACATATTTTATCTTGCATGCGAATTATTAAAAGGACTAAAAACTCCAAAAGCCAAAATTTAAACTTTTGAGGCATTTAATCCTTTTTTATTAACAGAGAAATAATATTTTTTCATTTTTCAAAACGTAATCATTTCTAATGGCATATCCCATCAACAATCTTTCAACTTTTCTTGCAGCGCTTGAATGCGTTCCAAAGTTAACCCGGTAACTTGGACAACTGTCTCAATATCCATGTCAATCATTAGTAAATTAAGCGCATTTTCTTCTTTCGCTAACTGGATACCTTGTTCTAAACCTTTTTCCTGCGCAGCCTGTTCCCTTAATTCCGCTTCTTTTATGAAGGCTTCAGCATCCAATACTTCTTTCATCCGCGCGCGATAAGCAGATAATTCTTTAGGATCGACACTTATTTCCGTCCAACTTGAGAATGCGTCTTGCAAATATTCATCATTCATCGCAATCGCCTCCAACACTTTGTGATAAATTATATCATGAGACCATTCAAGCCCCAAACGCACCATAATTAAAAACAATCCCCCCCCGCAAGCGCGTCCCACAACGTGAAACACCCCGAAAAGCCATCTCTCAGGCTTTTCGGGGCAGTTAAATATGATACGTATAATCTTCAGGCAAGACTCTTCTTAAAAATCGCTGGGTTCTTTCCTTTTTCGGGTGCATGAAAATTTCTTCAGCAGTTCCTTCTTCCACAATAACGCCTTGGTCCATAAAAACAACTTTACTTGCGACATCTTTTGCAAAATTCATTTCAT
>CANSAF010000128.1 GCA_947644645.1 uncultured Sporosarcina sp.
TAATTGAAAACGGTCAGAAACGTTTCAGAGCCGACCAGATTTGGGATTGGCTATATAAAAAACGCGTCACTTCTTTTTCAGAGATGAAAAATATTAATAAAGATTGTATCGCTTTACTAGAAGAACATTATATCATCCAATCGCTTGAACAGACAGTAAAACAAGAGTCAGCAGATGGCACAATTAAGTTTTTATTTAAAATGCAAGATGGCAACTTAATTGAAACGGTCTTAATGAAATTCCCATACGGTTATTCAGTTTGTGTAACGACACAAGTTGGTTGTAATATCGGTTGTAGTTTCTGTGCGAGTGGATTATTGAAGAAGAATCGTGATCTGAACAGTGGAGAAATCGTTGAGCAAATTATGAATGTGCAACATCATTTAGATACAAAAGGTTTAAATGAGCGCGTGAGTCATATTGTTGTCATGGGAATTGGGGAGCCGTTTGATAATTACACAAATTTAATGGCATTTTTAAATATCGTCAATTCACAAAAAGGACTTGGCATCGGTGCACGTCATATTACGGTTTCAACAAGTGGTCTTGTGCATAAAATTAAAGAATTCGCAGATGAAGACATTCAAGTGAACTTAGCTGTTTCTCTTCATGCACCGAATGATGAATTGCGCACAAGCATTATGAAAATTAACAAAGCGTTCCCAATTGAAAAGCTAATGGATTCGATCGATTATTATTTAGAGAAAAATAATCGCCGGATTACGTTTGAATATATTATGTTAGATGATGTTAATGACCATGTGGAAGAAGCGCGTCAACTTGCAAGACTTCTTTCGAATAAACGTCATTTGTCATACGTCAATTTAATTCCTTATAATCCAGTTGATGAGCATAGTCAGTATCGTAGAAGTAAGCCTGAAGCAATTCAAGCGTTTTACGAAACATTAAAAGGAAGAGGCATTCCATGCGGTGTACGTTTAGAGCAGGGAACAGATATTGACGCAGCTTGCGGTCAATTAAGAAGTAAGCAAATTAAGAAGGATGTAGTTGGTAAGAAAGCCTGAGGCTTTCTTACCGCTACCCCGTTTTATTTTCGTTGAGGGTGATATATTGTCGCCTTTAAAGGAGTTCGTTTCAAAGTGCTGGGTGAGGTTACTCATCTTGGTACTTTTTTTGTTTTTTTAAGTGGGAATACGTGAAAGTGTTACGCCATTTGGCTTAAAGCTACATTAGATTTTATTATCTTGTCTGTTATCAAAGTAGTATTTAGGTAAAAATATTTGGTATAATAGGAATATGTTGGTGAAAGGGGATTCAATGATGAAGAAGTGGTTAACGATAAGCATTGTTTTCTTAATGTTATTACTATTAACAGCTTGCTCCAAACATGACACACCTGTGGAGCGTCTAAATACTTATATTGAATTATGGGAAAAAGAGCAATGGACAGACATGTATGAAGATTACATAACAGAAGAAGCAAAAGAAAATTATGGTGAAGAACAGTTTATTGACCGTACAGAAAAACTTTATGCAGATTTAGGTATTTCGAATGTAAAAATTACATTTGAAGCGCCTAAAGAGAAGTATGACAAAGAAGTAGATGCGAAACTGCCAATTACAGTTGAAATGGAGACAAAGGCAGGTCCAGTGAAATTTAATAAAGAAGTTTCACTCACTTATGCAACGCAAGATGATAAAAAAGCATGGTTCATTAAATGGAATCCATCTTTTATTTTACCGGAATTAACGGCAGATGCGAAAGTCGGATTATCTGTCATTCCGGGAAAGCGTGGAGAAATTTATGACCGTCATGATAAAGCACTTGCCATTAATGGATCAGGCGCTGAAATCGGTATTGTGGCAGGAAAATTCGATGCAGCCAATGATGCAAAAAGATTGGCGGCATTACTTGGGACGACCACAGAATTTATTGAATCGCAAGTGAACCAATCTTGGGTGGAAGATGGGCATTTTATTCCAATTAAAAAATTACCCTTTACCCAGCAAAATAAATATAATGAAGCACTTCAAATTCCTGGGACTACGGCGATGAAAGCTGAAATGCGCGAATATCCATACGCGAAAGCGCTTGCGCATTTAATCGGTTATACGGGCCCAATCAATGGTGAAGAACTGGAAAAGTTAAAAGATCAAGGCTATGAAACATCTGATGAAATCGGAAAACGTGGTTTAGAGCAATTGCTGGAAGAAAGATTGCGCGGAGAAGATGGCCTTGAAATTTACATTAAAAAAGGTGAAGAAGTCACTACAATTGCAGAAATTCCTGCGGTTGACGGAGATGAAATTCATTTAACGATTGACGCGGAATTTCAAGCAATTGTTTACAATGAAATGAATGAAGAACCTGGAACAGCTGCCGTGGTCGATTCAAAAACAGGGGAAGCCCTTGTTCTAGTTAGCTCACCGGCATTTGATCCAAATGAGTTGGCACTTGGGGTTAGTTCGGCAAGATATGCAGCGTTGACAGAAGATCCAAATGAACCGATGTTGAATCGTTTTGCGACAGCTTATGCACCTGGCTCTTCTATTAAACCGATTACAGCAGCAATTGGTTTAACAGCGGGGGCGTTGAAACCGGAAAAAGGGCATACAATTAATGCGAATAAATGGCAAAAAGATAAGTCATGGGGAAATTTTCAAGTGACACGTGTTTATCATTCGCCAAATCCAGTAGATTTAAGGAAGGCGCTTATTTATTCGGATAATATTTATTTCGCAAAAGAAGCATTAAATATGAAGAAAAATCAACTTGTGAATGGTTTAGAGCAATTTGGATTTGGTGAGGAAATCCCTTTTAAATACGGCTTGCGCACCTCACAGATTTCTAATGATGGGAAAATCGGTTCAGAAGGTCAATTAGTCGATACTTCATTTGGACAAGGACAAATGCTGATGAATATTCTTCATCTTGCTGCAAGTTATGAAGCGATTATTAATGATGGAACGATGTATAAACCGACGTTATTTGCCGATGAAGAATCTGGAGAAGTATGGAAAGAAGGATTATTATCCACTAAACATGCGGAAATTTTAAGAGATGATTTGCGCGCCGTTGTTACAGACGGATTATCTGATGCGGCTGATATTCCAGAAGTGAAAATTTCAGGTAAAACAGGTACAGCGGAATTAAAAACATCTCAAGATTCATCGGGACAAGAAAATGGGTTTTTCGTCGCTTATCCAACTGATGACCCGTCTTATGTCATTGCGATGATGATTGAAAAAGTGCAGGGCAAGGGCGGCGGTGGCTATGTCTCCGGAAAAGTTGCAAATGTGATGAAAGCCAGGTAAATTAAATATTCCAGAAAAGTAAAGAATGCTTGGGGCAAAACTAGGCATTTTTTACTTTTTTTCATTGGAGAGGTGTAGAAAACCAATGAATTGGGAACAACATGTACAGGAGGAGATTCGTTATGAAAAAAATAACATTATTGTTCGCATTATTTGCGATGTCTTTATTGGTCGTTGCATGTGGTAGCACATCAAATACAAATGATCAAAATCCAGTAATCGAAGATAATCCATCAGATCAAGTTGATGATAGCGCGGATAATCCGGCAGAAAATGATGAAATAAATGGTGAAGAAAATAGCGGTGCAAATGGTGAAAACACTGACGAAACTAACGGGAATGACCCGAATTCTAGTGACGATGATGAAGTGACTAAAATGCAACGTTTAGATTATGTTGACTTTGAACTTGAAGTAGAGTACGGAAACCATCAAGATTATGAAGTTGAACTTGAACTCAAACATGATAGTCGTGTAAAAGCAGAAATTGAAGATGATGTAAACGGCGTTAAAAAAGAAGGAGCAGAAGCGTTTGATGAATTATATCCACTCGTTGAACAGCTCACAATTACGCAAAGTACATCGAAAGAAGATGCAATTCAAGAAGTGTTAAAAGTCTTTAATTTAGATCCAAATTATGAAGAGTTTGAAGTCGAAATTAAATTTAAAGATGGAACGAAAATTGAATTTAAAGATAAGAAATAAAAACGAAAGGCTGTCCGATTGCTTTACTATGGACAGCCTCGTTTTTTTATTTGTGCACTTGCTGCAAAAATACCTAGTTCAAATTAACGGTAGTATAATTATACATATATTCAAATTATTATTCTTTAAAAGACTTTCTTTTTTCATCTAATTGTAGTAAAGTATCTATACTGTTAATAATCGAACTATTAAGTGAAGTATAAAGAATCATTTTTAGGGGATATGTAGAATGAAAAAGAAAAGAATTGTTGTCAAAATAGGAAGTAGTTCTTTAACGAATGATTATGGTGAGATTGATATAGAGAAATTTACAGATCATGTCGATGCACTGGCTGAACTAAGAGCAATGGGACATGAAGTTTTATTAGTGTCTTCTGGTGCAGTTGCTGCTGGTTTTAAACGATTAGGTTATTGTACGCGACCAGTTACATTAAAAGGACGTCAAGCAGCCGCGGCAGTTGGGCAAAGTTTATTAATCCAATCGTATATTGATCGGTTTAGTGAATATGAGATTGTACCGGCACAAATTTTATTGACAAGGGACGATTTTACAAATCGTTATCGTTATAAAAATGCTTATGAGACCATTTCAGAACTGTTAGAGAGAAAAGTTTTACCAATCATCAATGAAAATGATACTGTGTCAGTCCGCGAATTAACATTTGGAGACAATGATATGTTATCCGCACTTGTCGCTGGATTTATGAAAGCGGACCAACTCATTATTTTAACAGATGTGAACGGTCTATATGATGCGAATCCGAATGAAAACCCTGATGCACAAAAAATTGATACATTATCTGAAATTAGCGATGAAATGTTGGGGTTTGCAGGTGAAGCGGGTTCAAAAGTCGGTACAGGTGGAATGAAATCAAAATTACTGGCCGCGAAAACGGCATTATCAGTTGGCGTACCCGTTTTTATTGGCACAGGTTTTGGGAAAGATAAATTGAATAATATTGTGAACGGCGAAGGAGACGGCACCTATATTCAAAGCGATGATCCAAATTCTATTAATATTAACCAACAATGGATTGCGATGCATTCGGAAGCAGTCGGAAAAATTTATGTTGATAAAGGTGCAGAAGATGCCATATTATAT
>CANSAF010000129.1 GCA_947644645.1 uncultured Sporosarcina sp.
CCTACATCATATATATATTTATCTGGATATAGTTCAATTAGTTGACCGCCTAATTGTGGAAGGCTGTCGATAATTTTCACCGACATTTCACGCATCCCCGCATAAAATGAGGCAAATAATCCAGTCGGGCCTCCCCCGATAATTGTAATATCAACAATTTCTCTTTCCATATATAACACTCCAGTAACTATAGTTTTTTCATTTTGTTAAAAAATCATCCTGTCTCTATTATCCACTAAATTCATGGAAAAGACATCTATTCTGATTCATTTTCTTAAAATGCTTCTTCATAATGCGCTTGACAAAACTGAAGCAGCATATTTAATTCCTCTTCTTCTAGTTCAAAATCATATACTTCATCTGTTGCTCGATTGAAGAAATGCGCGACAGCAATTCTTTCTTCTCCATCTCCGACTGCTAAAATCGTTCGAATTCCAATTCCACCTTCTGTATATAACTCATCTTCTTCATCCAACATCACGAACAAACGAAATTCGAAACGTTTTCCTTCGATTAATCCCGTTGGATCGATGATTTCTTCAACAATATATTCTGTAATATTCATTTTTTCACCTTTCACTTCTCAAATAATTTTCACTCTAGTGTACCATGATTTTCGATATTATTAATCAAGAAAGCCTTGAAAACTTTTTATGATAATATAAAGACGATGAAAAAAGTTCGAACATGAACTTTTTCATCGTCTTTTTTCAACTATTTTCACGTGCTTTATCTGTATCCCGTACATTTTTTTGTACCGTAATAGCAGCAAAGACACTTAAAACGAAGGACATCGCATAAAATCCTTTTTCACTTAAAATAATACTTCCTGCGTTGTATAAACCAATCGCCATTAAAGCAATTGCAATGATGAGCGCCAACCAGCTAATCCCGTAGTAAATATTGGTGACAGGAATGCCATCTTCCCTGTCTCTAACAGCTTTTTGTAATGAAACTGCCGCATATAACCCAATAATCAATACAGCGAAATAATAACCTTTTTCATTTAATTCCATGGATGCATTAAATAGTCCAATCATATATGCAGAAACGCCAATTAATAATGCCGCAATCGAAGCGCCTTTAAATGCTTGTGTTGGCTCTCCTTCTTTTCGTTCCACTTTTACTTTTGGTTCTTCTCTTTTTTCCCTATCCCAAAAATCATTCTGTTCACTCAATCGCCCCAGCCCCTTTTTATTCATCATAATGGAAAAACATTCATTCGACAACGCGCCAAACCGCACAGTTCGACAGACCTAATGAATTACAGAATACTCCTATTATTAGACGCGGAGCATTTGCTAAAGTCATGGAATACGGACCTAATGTTTACATTTTTTTCATTAATCGTTATTTCATTAATCTACTATTCTATACCTATCTATATTCCCTAAACTATTCGAAAGGTAAACCTTTTTCAAATAATAAAAAGCGAGGCTATCCAGCAAAGTCACCTATTAGACTTGCTGGACACCCTCGTTCGTCCAAATTTTATATTGATTTTTTCCATTTTCTTTCGCCATATACAGCGCTTTATCCGCACGATCATAAAGCGATTTTAGGTCTTCATTTTCTAATGCCTCCGCAATTCCAATACTGATTGATACATTTAAATGATGTTCTTCGTTTAATTCGCGATAGATTTCGTTTAAAGATAAAATTAATGTGTGTACCAACTGTTCCAATGTTTCCTTCTTTTGATTCGAGCAAAGAATGACAAATTCATCTCCACCAATTCTTGCAATGACACCTTCTTTTCGAACCATTCTCTCCATATTTTGAGCAATATCAATAAGCAGGCGATCCCCTTTCATATGACCAAGTTTATCATTTACATTTTTAAAATTATCAACATCAATCATAATTAAAGTAACCGGCTCTCTTCTTTTCTTCTGCAAACGGCGATTTCCTTCCATTTCAAAAGCAGCTCGATTTTTCAATCCTGTTAAACTATCATGGAATGCATAGTGAACTGGTTTAGCAATAATTTTCCCGATAATTGTAGCGAGCAAAATAACAGCAAATACAATGATCAATTGCTGATAGAAAAAACCACCACGGTAAAATTTTAATAAACTATCTAATTCTGCTTCCGTGTAAACGATTTCAACAATACGCTTCATCGAAAAGTCTCTTTGTTCGTCAGCGACATAAGGAATATATCGATAAGTAATATTTGTTCCATTCTCTATTTGAACCATTTCATTTTGTTTGTTTTTACTTTTTACTTCTTCAAAAATAGTGCGCCTTTCCTCAGAAATCATTTGGGATTGTCCTTCATCATCCGTATAGCCTAATCTAATACCTGTTGGATTATAAACTCGAATAGATTGTACAGGTTCATAAGCTTTTTCTAGTTGTTCAATCTCTCTTAAAAAATTAAAATGCTCAAAAACAATATCATTTTCCAAAGCCATACTTAATTCCAATAAATATTTGCGATCGGGTGTAGGGATGTAACCAAATTTTTTAATTTCCCCGGATGCTTGTTGGATATCTAAATTATCATGTTTGAACTCTCCTTCAAGGCGCCTTCGATCTAAAGCTTCTCAAAATGATTTACAGCATTCCTTAAAATTCATACCAACATCTTTTTCAAAACTACTATGTATCACTGTCGACGTATCGTCAATCACATAAACATCCATGCCAAATTCATTTTTTAAAGCCTCAAAATCCCATTCCTCAAATATAGGATTTTCTATATATTTCTGAACTAAGGTTTCTGCATTTTCTTCCATTTCTCGTCCAATTGCTTCATCAGTCAAATTATACACTTTTTCAATTGTATGTAATGAACGGACGACAGCATTACCAATCATATCAATTTCTTTTTCATGATTTAAACGCATCTGCTTTTGTCCTTTATTATAATCAAATAAACCGATTGCAATTGAAAATATTAAAGTGAAGCAAATTAACACACCTGTTAAATACAGACGAAAATACCTATCCAAATAGATCCTCCTCCCCCTAATCTTTCCCCTCTTTTCTTATTATAATATCTAACTAGTTCAATAGCCATATGCAATAGTATTTTCTTTATATTTCAATTTTTCGTCACATTTTAAGATATAAGCAATTCTACTCTGTTTATACCTAAATCACATGAATTAATAATAAATAAATGATTATTCTTCCAATAAAAAAAGTGTCCCAAACTCTTCTGGGACACCTTGTTTTAAAAGACTACATTAGTCCTTTTGCATTACCATTTTCATCTACATCCATATTTAATGCAGCTGGTCGCATTGGAAGACCTGGCATTGTCATAATATCTCCGGTTAAACAAACGAGGAAGCCTGCACCAAGTTTTGGAATAATTTTACGGATTGTGATGGTGAAATCTTCAGGTCTTCCGAGTAATTTCGGGTTGTCTGAAAAAGAATATTGCGTTTTCGCCATACAAACAGGTAAATTTCCCCAATCATTAGCTTCAATCATTTGCAAATCGCGCTTTGCTTCATCTGTAAATAAAACACCTAGTCCGCCGTAAACTTGCTGAACAATTTTTTCCACTTTCGTTTCAACGGACTCTTCTAATTGGTAAAGTTGTGCAAAATCATTTTGCTGTTCAACCGCTTCAATGACTTCTTTTGCCAATTCAAGACCGCCTGCGCCACCATTTTCCCATACTTTTGCTTCTGCAACACGTACAGCATTTGCTTTACACCAAGCAAGCACAGCATCTACTTCAGCATCTGTATCGATGACAAATCGATTGACAGCAACAATTGGTTCAACACCAAATGTACGCACTGTTTCAATATGCTTTTCTAAATTGACAAGTCCTCGTTCAACAGCCAAACGATTTTCTTCTTTTAATTGGTCTTTCGGAACACCACCATGCATTTTTAACGCACGAATCGTTGTAACAACAACGACCGCATCCGGAGAAAACGCACCAATTCTTGCTTTAATATTCATAAACTTCTCGGCACCCAAATCCGAACCGAAACCTGCTTCTGTCACGACATAATCCGCTAAATTCCTCGCAGTATTCGTCGCGATAAGGGAATTACAGCCATGTGCAATATTGGCAAATGGACCGCCATGAATAAGCGCTGGTGTGCCTTCAATCGTTTGCACTAAGTTTGGTTTAAATGCTTCTTTCAATAATAAAGTAAGTGCGCCTTCAACGCCTAAATCATGCACCGTAACAGGTTCTTTATCATATGTATAACCAATCACAATACGTGACAGGCGCTGTTTTAAATCTGTTAAGCTTGTTGCCAAACAAAAAATCGCCATAATTTCAGAGGCAACAGTAATGTCGAATCCATCTTCACGCGGAACACCTTGCGCCGGTCCACCTAATCCGACGATCACATTTCTTAAAGAGCGATCATTCATATCCAAAACACGCTTCCAAATGACACGACGAGGGTCAATATTCAATGCATTTCCTCTGTGGATATGATTATCAATAAATGCACTCAACGCATTATTGGCAGTTGTGATGGCATGTAAATCTCCCGTAAAATGTAAATTTATATCCTCCATAGGCAAGACTTGCGCATAACCACCACCCGTTGCACCGCCTTTAATCCCCATCACAGGACCAAGTGATGGTTCACGCAATGCAATCATCGTTTTTTGACCATGTTGCATAAGCGCATCAGCAAGACCAACCGTAACGGTAGATTTTCCTTCTCCAGCTGGTGTTGGGCTTGTCGCGGTCACAAGAATCACTTTCCCTTGTTTTTCTTGTCTTGCTAATTTCGTTACATCAATTTTCGCTTTAGATTTCCCGTAAGGTTCAACTGCATCTTCAGGAATGCCAACACGTTCTGCAATTTCCATAATCGGTTGCATCGTGGCTTTACTTGCAATTTCTAAATCTGTTAATGGCGTCAATTTTTCAGTCATCTCATTTACCACCTTTTTGTATGATGTATTACTTTTAATAGAATAACGTCAACACACCCCACCTGAACGCAAATCCTCGATATTAACGCTTTTCAGATGGAGCTTGTGTCGGCAATACTAGATTACCGCCCGTTTAGCCCTCACTAAACGAGTTTA
>CANSAF010000130.1 GCA_947644645.1 uncultured Sporosarcina sp.
TCTTAGTAGCTTAACTTCTTTTTTTAATCTGTCCTTGACTTGGGGACCATTTTAATCACCTCCCAATGCCGCATCGTTTTTTTATTCTCTGTTCTTATTTTGCCCAAATGCAGATTGTTCACTTGCTGCTTCATCTTCTTTTGCTTCATTTTCGCGAAAAGTCTTCGTTGCATTGGATTCGGCTGGGTCAGCTAATGGGAGTTCGCCCGTGTCTTTCCCGTATTTATCTACATTTGGTTGATAATCTTTTTCGTTTGGATAATCTTCATGTTTTTTGGTCATGTTGAACACTTCCTTCTACATATACCATACCCGTTTTGGTAAAAAATAATCCTTTACCAAACTGGCAATTCTACAGTTACTTTAAATAAATCCCCATCAATATCGATTTTCATTTCCCCGCCGTGCATATCGACAATGGATTGTGCAATCGCAAGTCCAAGCCCTGAACCATCTGTATGACGCGATGTATCTGCTCTTTTGAAACGCTCAAATAACTCATCGCTACTTTCACTCAATTCATATTTCGAAATGTTTTTCACAACGAATCTTGCTTGATTGCCGACTTGATCAAGATTCACATAAACTCTCGTTCCAGGCATTGCGTATTTCAAAGCATTGACGATTAAATTATCCAAGACACGCCACCATCTTTGACCGTCAACTTTTGCCATTAATGGTTCTTCTGGTAATTGAATTCTAAAGTCTAAAGAAGAACTTGAAATTTCCTCTTCATGTTCAGCTAATGCTTGCTTTAACAATTGTGTCAAATCGACTTGGCTTTTATGAAGTTCTAAATTGCCACTTGCCATTTTAGATACTTCAAATAAATCTTCAATTAATGTTTTCAAACGTGCAGATTTCTTATCTAAAACATCTACATATTTCAAACGCTCTTCTTCCGATAAATCTTTTGTTTTTAATAAATCAGTATACGTAATAATTGATGTGAGCGGCGTTCTTAAGTCATGACTGACATTCGTAATCAGTTCCGTTTTAAGTCTTTCACTTTTCGCTTGTTCTCCCATCGAAATGCGTACACCTTCTTGCAATTCATTCAAATGCTGGGCATGTTTTGCAAGTGGCGATTTTCCTTTTACTTTAATCTCTTCATGCAGTTTGCCATTTGCCATTTTTTCTGTTGCAGCAAATATTTGATTCAAATAAGCACTGCGTCTGACAAATAAATATAGTGCTGGCAATCCGAAAAATACAACCAATGGAATATAAAGTAAAATCGCATATGGTTGAAAAACGGCGACTATAAAGCCAATTCCCGCTAAGAAAAATCCAATGAGCAAAATAAACAATTGAATGCCTAATGTTCGATTTAAAAACATATCAGCAATCGCTCTAAAAAATCGAATCGTATAACTATCCAGTATATCTCGATCGAATTGTCCTTCGACTTTCCAACGCTCTACAAAATCAGTCAATTGAACAGCTAAAAGCATCACGGCAAGCGTTAAAGGAATAAACCAAAATAATTGGTCAAACCAAGCGCCTCTAAAGACATCATCATAGAAAAATACTGTCGTCGCATTTGGAAGAAACATTTCCATAAGGAAGAATAAAGTCATCATAAACAATAACACTTTAATATCAATTCTTAATTGCTCATAACGTGCGATTAGGCGATTTTCCGTCACCCATTCCTTCTGAAACTTTAACTTTGTAAATAATAAAAGTAGACCCATCAGCGCTGCCGCCCACAACCCTAGATTACGGTATTTTTTGTAATTATATTGCTTCAAATAACGACTTAAATAACTTTCTTTTAATGCTTGATTTGAAACAACGATACTTCCCGTAAATTGACGGACTGGATTTTGAAAGTTTGTTAGATTTACTTCATAACCATAATCGTCATTAGCATACTCAGTTGCTTCATCTGTTGATGTCCATCCAATCATCCAGTCACTTAGTGCAACTTCTTGGTTCATCTTTTCCCAAACATATTCATCTTTTACAATCGAATGTGCTTTAAAGGTAGATGCCCTAGTGAATTCCTTCTTATAAAATGCCGAAACACCGACATCTCCTTGTTTAAATACTTCACCTGTTTCAACATCTGTTAATTCATAAGCAACTGGGAAACTCCCCCAATTCTGTTGTTGATCTGCAATGAGTCTTTTTAAAGCTTCAACTTTTTCCGCTAACACCTTTTCTTCTACATGCTCATCACTCTCAAAATTCAATTCAATATCAGCTATCTTTTGATCGCGTTCTTTAATGAGTGATTCTTTTACGGAGTCATTGCCAAAGTCTTCCGCCTCTTGAATTTGATCTTCATATTGCCACTGGATATTTTGAATTTGTTCCATAAGTTGCCCGTAGCGTAGACGATGCTCTTCAATTTCTCCCGCCGTGACAGTCAATCTTTCTTTCGCTTCTTCTAAACGAAGTGGATTTAAGACGGACGTGCTTAATGTTTGATAAAACTGATTCATTTCCCGTTGAAATTCAGGTGAATCGGCAAACTTTTTCCCAATTGTATCAGGACCTAACCGAATTGCTGACGGAACCGCAATAAGAATCAGTGCAACAATCATCGCCCAAATCATTAATTTATAATTTTTATGCTTCATTATCCAATACCTCCTCCAATAATCCGGGCAATTTGACTAACTAATCGCGTAGAGCGTTCCCAACCATTTTCAGCAACTGTCATAACGGCTGAAAAGCAGTAGATGATACTTCCAGCTGCAATGAGTAATGCTAGAATTGACCAAACAATAGAAAAATCATTTTTCGATTTTGTATCCAATGCCCCACACCACCTTTATATACCTCGGATTTTTTGGATCTGCTTCAATTTTTTCTCGTATCTTTCGAATATGAACGGCTACAATATTTTCCGCATTATACGCTTCTTCATTCCACACACGTTCGTAAATTTCATCGATTGAAAAAACACGTCCAGCATGTTTCATCAGTAATTCTGTAATTTTATATTCAATCGGTGTTAATTTAATTGCTACACCTTCCAATGTGACACTTTTTGCATCTTCATCTAACTCCAAACCATCGACAATAATTTTTCGTTGGTTTCCTTCATATGTGCCAAATTGAACATAACGGCGTAATTGAGATTTCACCCTTGCCATCAGTTCCATCGGGTGAAACGGTTTTGTCACATAATCATCCGCCCCGACTGACAAACCGTGAATTTTATCGGAGTCTTCCGCCTTTGCACTTAGCATAATGATAGGGATATTTTTCATTTCACGAATTTTAAACGTTGCCGTAATCCCATCCATATTCGGCATCATAATATCTAATATCAATAAATGCACTTCATTTTTTTCAATTAATTGAAGTGCTTCCGTGCCATCTGCTGCTTTTAAAACACAATATCCTTCATTTTTTAAATAAATTTCAATTCCGTCGCGGATATCTTGATCATCATCCGCCACAACTATAGTGAAATCTGTCATTCCTATCCACCTCGGCTTTGTTTTTCATCTAACTACATTGTACTTCTAAAATCTTAACATTCCATCACACTAATTATGAAGAAATTCTTAAGAATTAAGTAAAATGATGATGTGTTTTGATATACTGGAGAAAATTACCTGAAAGAGTGTGCCAAATGAAGAAAAAATTATTTTGGGGAGCTTTATTATTCATTAGTATTAGTTGGATTTTAAATGCCTTTTATGCCCAATCAAAAATATTAAAAGAACCGATTTTTTTAGAACATAATATCCATGCTAGTATTCAGGATGGAAATATGATCACATTCTATTATTTAACAAACGCTAAAGAGGATGTATTTATTTCATCGATTCATTTTGAAAATATTGGTGCTTATCGAATAGAAGATGAGCCCATACAAAATTTCCCACATTATACTTTAAGACAAGCAATTGTAGAAATAGATTCTTCATTTCTAGATTTTCATTTTACAACCGATGAAGCATTCATTAGTTTAAGTGACGGGCGCGAGATGACCGTTCCAATTGGCGAATTAACATTTTTTGAGAATGACATCAATCAAACTTCACCATTCATAACTAGTGGATCATCAGGTGGAGATGACTGGAATATGGATTGGTATAAAGTTGATGAAAATATAACAATTGAAAGTTTGGAATTAAATGTCCATGAGAATTTACGGAAATACATTGAAGTGAAAATCAACTCACCTTCCATTGCGCGGGAATATAATATTCCGGGGAATGGAAATCAGGACGGTGTGCTATTAGAAGACCTTAAAATGCCGGTTCATTTAGCGGAAAGCGAAAATTTATATATTCACCGGAAAATTAATCCTGTGTTTATTGGCAGTATCCAGTCTTCTTTAACTATTTCCGGAAGGACAGCTACAGGCGAAACGTTTCATCAAGACAGTTATATTTATAGCCAACAACCTGATCTTAATCACAAAGATGTATTAAAATTAGTCGAAGAAAGGACGGATACTAAATGACAAAAGCAATCAACTTCCTCTTTTGGGGCTACTTACTCGTATTCGTTCGGATTGATGTTGGAATCGACTTATTGCCCGTTCCGCTCGGCTATTTACTAATTGCCCTAGGCTGCTCAAAACTAGAAAAACGCTATCCCGTTATGCAAAAAGCTTGGGCCTATTCAACAACAATGATTTTCCTATCAGTCCCTACCGTATTTTTAGATGTTTATAAAGAAACACATATTTTATGGCAAAGTTATGGTTTATTGATGGCTATATTTCAACTCATTGTCGTTTACTTCCTATTAAGAGGACTTAAATTAATCGTTATAGAATACGGAAATCCCATTTCAAATCAGCGACTAAAGCGGTTTACAAATGTTTACATTGGAAGTTATCTTCTCACTAGCGTCGCATAAATTAACACAGAATATTCCGAATAAATCTTTTCAGTTTA
>CANSAF010000131.1 GCA_947644645.1 uncultured Sporosarcina sp.
GATATTTGTCTGACTCCTTACTTAGGTTGAATACTCTCCATCGCTTGGCGAATTTGATTCTCATCAATTCCCGTCGTAATAATATCGACAATCACCCCGTCCGGATCGATTAAAACTGTTGTCGGTAATGGAATGACGTTATATGCTCTTCGAATACTTTCATCTTTATCTTGCGCAATTGGGAAGGTTAACCCATATTGGTCTCGAAATGTTTCAGCTGTTAAACGTGTATCTTTCAAATTCAAGGCAAGAATATGTACACCTTTATCTGCAAACTCTTTCGACTGATTTTCCATGAAAGGCATTTCCGTTTTACATGGAGGACACCAAGAACCCCAGAAATTTAAAAATATACCTTCACCTTTATAATCCGATAAACGATGTTTATTCCCATCTAAGTCTACCACTTCAAAATCTGGCGCCATATCGCCAATCTCTAATACTTTTTCTGTTTTTTTCGATGCAATTGCAAAGATTACAGCCCCTAATAATAAAAGGAGTACGACCGTACGAATGATTAGCCGGCTTTTCCTTTTCTTAGCAAATTGGTCTGCTTTAGACATTTACATGCCTCCTATCATTTAATTACGTTTTCCATTATAGCAAAGGAATTGTCACAAATTCTCCCTAGAAATGAAAGAAATGTGAACGAGGCGATCCAGAAAGTCAAAAATCTAACTTTCTAGACGCCTCCCGCTTCTTTTTCTTTCAAATGCTGTGATAGTTTCCCTCTTTAGGGCGCATGACCACTACAAACACATTTAAAAATGAATCTTGTTGACAAACGGGAAACACTTATCCAATTTTACCAGTTTCCGCTAAAACACGTAATTGTTTAATTTCGTGAATCGTTAACGGACGTGCTTCTCCCGCATTTAAGCCACGTGTTGTTAAATTACCAAATGTTTCGCGTTTTAAGCTATCTACTGGACAGCCAATCGCGTCAAACATACGACGAACTTGACGATTTCGTCCTTCGTGAATGGTAATTTCAATAATTGCCATTTTTGACTTTTTATCTACTGAAACTGTTTTCACACGTGCTGGCGCTGTTAAACCGTCTTCTAACTCAATCCCTTTTTCTAACTTCTTTAAATCTTCACGGCGTGGGATTCCTTTTACTTTTGCCACATACGTTTTTTTAATTTCAAATTTCGGATGCGTCATTAAATAAGAGAATTCGCCGTCATTAGTCATAATAATAATGCCTGATGTATCATAATCGAGTCGCCCGACTGGATAAATTCTTTCTTCAACTTCTGGGAAAAAATCTACAACTGTCTTTCGTCCTTTTTCATCGTTTGCAGTTGAAATAACACCTCTTGGTTTATATAAAAGATAATAAATCGACTGTTCTTTTGCTAATTGTACACCTTCTACTTCAACTTGGTCTTTTGAAGAAACTTTTGTCCCAAGTTCTGTTACTGTCACACCGTTGACTTTTACTTTTCCCGCAAGAATCAGTTCTTCTGATTTACGTCTTGAAGCTACGCCTGCTTGCGCCATTACTTTTTGTAATCTTTCCATTTTGTCACCCCGTCTATATACTCGTAAAAATTATGTCACATTTCGAGACAAATGAAAAGAAGACTGTCCTATAATCAAACAGTCTTCTTAATATCGTCACATTTTCGTCATTTTCGTAAAATGAGTGATGAATATGATTTCAGTCCAAAAACTTTATATTCGTTTCATAGATTGGCATCTGTTGATCATAAACAATCCACTGACCCGATGCACCTTTTGTTTCTCCTTGAGGAATTTGAAGTAAATGCGTTAAACTTTTCGCTTCTCCTTTTTTCATCAATAATCGAATCGGTTGTGCCAATTCTCCTTCAAGATCTGGTGAAATTTTGTATCGACCTTTTTGAGCAACCGTTTCAATTTTATACGATGAAAAAACTTTCTCTGCCAATGACATATGCGTTTGCCAATCATTACCGTCATTTAACGTAACGACGATAATTCTTTTTTTATCCTTTTCAAAATAAGTGACAAGCGTTCGCCCCGCCGCTTTTGTAAAACCTGTTTTTCCCGCAATGGCTGTGTCTACTGAATGGATGAGGCGATGTTTATTGGCCCAATGATAAGTCGTTTCCCCAAGTTTAAATTTATACGATTGTGTCGAAGCAATTTTATTGAATTGTTCATTTTCCATCGCAAAACGCATCATTTGTGCTGTTTCATATGCCGTTGATAAATGCTCTTCATGATGCAGTCCAGATGGATTTTTAAAAACCGTATCTTTTAAACCGTAGTAAAGCGCTTTTTCATTCATTAAGTCCGTAAAGCCTTCTACAGAACCTCCTGCATACTCTGCAAGCGCGTATGCCGCATCATTGCCTGAACGCAGCATAAGCCCGTACAATAAGCTTTTTGTATTCACCACAGAACCTTGCTTCAAATAAAGGGAAGAGCCTTCGCTGATTGCAGCAGCAGCCGAAATTGTCGTTTCTCCAAAAGGTTCTGCACTTTCTAACACTGTTAATGCCGTCCAAATTTTCGTTAAGCTCGCAATTGGCAGTCGGGCATGTTCATTCGATCCTTCAAGCAATCGCCCTGTATCTGCATCGATGACCGCCCAAGCATGATTGGCACTCGCTTTATGCGCGCCAATTAATAGAAAAAATGAGCATAAACAAACAAGCATAAACGCTCTTTTCAAGTAGCGTTTCCTCCTTCTTCATCAAATGAAAATGCTTCTTGGAAATGTGTCATAAATAAATCATTATCCTCTTGATCTGTATCTTCCTCCAATATTAATGGTGGTAAATCTTTGAGCGATTTCAAGCCAAATTTATCAAGAAATAAATCCGTCGTTCCGTATAAAATCGCTCTACCAGAACCTTCTGAACGACCTTGCTCCATGACAAATCCCCTTGAAACTAGTGTATGTAATGGACCTTCACTTTTAACACCACGAAGATCATCTATTTCAACTCTTGTAACAGGTTGCTTATAGGCAATAATGGCAAGTACTTCTAAAGAAGCTTTCGTCACTGTTTGTGGAGATGGATTTTCTAATAATCTTTTAATCTCTTCTGCGAACTCCGCTTTTGTAACGAGACGATAAGCACCACCAAATTGCTTTAACGTAATGCCGCGGTGTATTTCCTTTTCATATAATTCTCTTAAATGACGAAGCGCTTCTGTAACGGAATGTTCATCTGTCATCGTTAAAGCCATTAATTGCTTCAAAGATAGCCCTTCATCTCCCGCAATAAATAAAAAACTTTCAATCATTCCTAATAATCGATTATGATTGGACATTTTCTTCACTTTCTTTCAAATAAAATACTGTTAAACTTTCAAAATTACTACTTTGCTCAACGGACACATCTCCGCGCAACATTAGTTCCAATAAAGACATAAACGTAACAACAAAGTCCGAGGTATCCCCTTCAACGAGTAAATCAAAAAAATCACAACGACCGTTATATCTCAGTAATGTTTCCATAATCCGATCCATCTTTTCCCCGACAGTACGCTCCGTTTTTGTTATACTAGCTGTAAGTGGCGCACGCAGGCGATTTCGTTCCATCATTTTTCTAAAAGCACCAATTAAATCGAACACATTTAAGTTTTCTTCTTGCCCAACCGAAACAACATCACCGTATTGGGCCATATCACCAGGTGCTTTTGTGAAATAATCGGCTCGATCATCCGCTGAAGTTTTCAATGTTTCCGCTGCTTCTTTATACTTTCGATATTCAATTAATCTTGCAACAAGTTCATCACGCGGGTCTTCCTCGATTTCATAGAAATCATCTTCCCCTAACGCATCATCTTCATGGACGGGGAGAAGCATTTTACTTTTAATTTCAATAAGTGTTGCAGCTAATACGAGGTATTCGCTTAATTCATCCAATTGCAAGACGCGCATCGCATGTAAATGCTCAATATATTGTTCTGTAAGTTCCGCCATTGGAATATCATAAATATCGATCTCCATTCGATTAATTAAATGGAGCAGTAAATCTAATGGACCTTCGAAAATGTCCAATCGCACTTTATAAGACATAGTAACCACCTATCATTACAGTTAAAGGAATTGATTTTTATGAAACCATTATTTCATCCATACTTTGTAAAGTTTATTGTTTATTTTAATGACAATCAAGATTTTTTTGAATGCCATGAAGTTCTTGAAGATTATTGGAATGAAGTCCCATATCGAACGAAAGAACATCCGTTAACAGCTTATATCTTGCTCGCTACTGGACTCTACCATTGGCGAAGAGGTAATGAGCGAGGCGCGCTGCGCACATTGCAAAAAGCTGAGCGCAAAATGAACGATATGGCAGTGCAGTTCCCTTCATTCACCGAGGGTATCGATTATCCGAACGTATACCATCACTTACAAAATAGTATTCTTTCTATAAAGGCACGTCAACCTTTTACTGCTTTTCCAATCATCATTACAGATCAAAAGCTCGAAATAGCGGTCAAAGCGACTAAAGAACAAATGAATCTTCTTCCACGAGATAGTGAGTTTTTACTGCATAAACATAAATTACGCGACCGTTCAGAAATTATACGACTTCGAGACGAAAAAAGAAGGAGCTGACCGGAAAGTCTACGATGACTTTCCGGACGCTCCCCATGTTTTTCACTTTATTAAATGATTAGTTCTCGCTTTCTTTCTCTTCAGCACATTTTTCTAAAAAGGCTTTTGTTAGTTTTGTACTTTGACATTGTTTCTCGGGATAACGCTGCGCGATCCCATTAACCATTTCCTTACCGGTCCCTTCACCGCGAAAAGATGGGTTCACTGCAATGTCAATTAATG
>CANSAF010000132.1 GCA_947644645.1 uncultured Sporosarcina sp.
GCATTATACAAGCAATGATTGTAACAATAGGCGATTTATTTTTACTTAAAACATTCGTCATTCATAAACTTTTGTTTATTGCATTCGCTGTGCTAATCGGTATGACTTTTGTAACAATCGTTTATACACTCGTTTCCGTATTTGGCAATACAGGAAAAGTTTTCTCGATTATTTTGCTCGTTATGCAACTTGGGGCTTCTGGTGGTACATTTCCAATTCAAATGACGCCTGAATTTTTTCAAAAAATCCATTCATTTTTACCATTCACCCATGCTTTACAATTATTACGCGAAGCAGTAGGTGGTGTGATTTGGCCAGTCGCTTCAAAACATATCCTGATTCTCCTAATATATGCAAGTATGTTTTTATTTATAGGGATTGCATTAAAAGAGAAAATCAACAAATCCAGCGACCGTTTTATGGAAAAAGCGAAAGAAAGTGAGATTGTTTTATAGCACATCTTATAATATGGATACAAGCCACTGGAAAGAAGAAGCCCGAGATTATTATAGATAAACATTAATAAGCGTACTTGTGCATCACACAAGTACGCTTCAATAACCTATTAAGAACCTACATAATTCCCGCCATCTACATGAATCGTTTGACCAGTCATATAACTAGAGTCGCTTGAAGCTAAAAATACATACGCAGGTGCATTCTCAGCAGGTTGACCACGTCGCTTCACAGGCGTATCCGCACCATGCTGTTGGACTGTTTGACCATCAAATGTTGCGGGAATAAGCGGTGTCCAAATCGGTCCAGGTGCCACTGCATTCACCCGAATCCCTTTCTCAGCCAAATTCAACGCAAGCGAACGAGTAAAGGAAGTAATCGCGCCTTTCGTTGCGGAATAATCCATCAATCCAGGTGAACCGTTATAAGCTGTAATGGAAGATGTATTCACAATTGCATCGCCCTTTTTCATATGCTTTAAAGCAGCCTTAGTCATATAAAATAATCCGAAAAAATTCGTTTCAAATGTTTCGCGTAATTGATCTTCAGAAATGTCAGCAATGTCTTCTTGTGGGAACTGCTTTCCAGCATTATTGACAAGGATATGCAATTCTCCAAATTCATTGATCACTTGCTCAACTAATTGCTCACAATTTTCTTCATCGCTAATATCAACGCGCACTTTATAAGCCTTGCCTCCGTATTTCTCAATGAGTTCAATCGTTTTCTTTGCATCTTCATCCTCTTGCTCATCAAGATAAGCAATTGCCACATTGGCACCTTCTTTAGCATAAGCAACAGCGACAGCACGTCCAATCCCACTATCGCCTCCTGTAATCAATGCATTCTTTCCTTTTAATTTCTCAGAACCCAGATAATTTTCATCGTCATAAATTGGGGCTGGCGTCATTTCCACCTCAACACCAGGCTGTTGATCTTGCGTTTGTGCCTTAACTTGCTTGTCAATTTGTTCATATTTATCTTTTGACAAAGTCATCCCTCCAAAAATAATCAATGTTGTCTAGAATAATGATTCCCTGTATGGAAGAGATTAAACTTAGAGAGCGTAAATCATTCATGATTACTTACGCGATTAGATTCTCGGCATATTAAAATAATGGATTCCAAAAGTGTTTTTATTAACTCTCCATAAACATTTTACTCATACCTTTCCCCCTCTTCATCTAATGATAAGGGAATACATTTCAATCTAACCTTATCTAACTGGTACACTTCGCTATACTTCGACATAACCTAGGTAAAAGTGGAAGGAGAGATTTTTTGATTAGTTTACAACCTCTTTTTATTGAAGGGCATACTTTTTTAAGCATTTCGGTTGAATTACCGAAAACCAATTTACTCATCATCACAAACGAAATAGGGTATATTATGTGCGGCGCACTCGACGTTGCTTTATTAAATGAAAAGTTAAAGGATCGCAAAGTCGTAGCCGGGCGCGCAGTTGGTGTGAAAACGATTGAAGAACTTTTAGAAGTTCCTTTGGAATCTGTTACTTATGAAGCTGAAAACTTGGGGGTTCATCAAGGAATGATTGGAAAAACTGCCCTTCTTCGCATGACTTAACCTACCAAATGCTACCAGAAAAATGATGAAATCCTTTTTCTCGGTAGCTTTTTCTAATGAAATGAATAACTCCTAGATGAAAGAGTCACACTAAAACCATCATCAACTAAAAGGTAGGTATATCGTATGACTGGGGCAATTGGAAAAAGCATTCACAGAAAAGATGCTTTGGAGAAAGTAACGGGAACCGCAAAATATACAGCAGATTTTACAAAAAGAAATTTATATCACGTAAAACTAGTGACGAGCGAATATGCACATGCAAAAATTTTAAAGATTGATATTCAAGAGGCGAAAAAAATTGAAGGCGTTCAAAAAATCATATTAGGAAATGGCTTCCCTTTAACTGGGGATGAAGTGCAAGATCGACCGATTCTCGCATTCGAGAAAGTGCGTTATTTCGGTGAACCGATTGCTGCTGTAATCGCAAAAGATCCTTATATCGCGGAGCATGCCGCAAATCTCGTGAAAGTGACATATGCATTATTACCTGTCCTTCAGTCCCCGACAGAAGCCGTTCAGGAAAATGCGCCGATTTTGCATGAACAACTTGGGAGTTACGAAAAATTGAGATGGTTTATCCCGAAGCAAATTCAAATATCGCAAACCGTGTAAAAATACGTAAAGGTTCTTTAAAAGATGGCTTTCAAAAAAGTGATGTCGTGATTGAAGATCAATTTACAATCCCACCTTCTGATCATATTGCGATGGAAACACGAGCTGTCATTGCCTTGATTAAGCCAGATGGTGTTGTACACATCATTTCAAGCACCCAAGCTCCTTATCGCATTCGTGAAAAAATGAGTGAATATTTTAATTTAGATATCGGTAAAATTATCGTGAAAGCACCTTTTGTCGGTGGAGGATTTGGCGGAAAAGTCGCAATACATCTTGAACTAATTGCCTATCTTGCATCAAAAGCCATTGGTGGCAAAGCGGTGAAACTGCATTATACACGTGAAGAAGATATGGTGACCGCACCTGGTAGAATTGGGCTTGATGCAACCGTGAAAATAGGCGCAACAAAAGATGGCTTATTAACCTTTGCCGATATTACCTATTTATTGGATACAGGTGCTTATTCAGATAAAGGGACGATGATTGCAAAAGCTGCCGCGGCCACTTGTACAGGTCCCTATAAAATTGACCATATCGCCTGCGATGCGCTAGCTGTCTATACAAATCACCCATATGCCACCGCATATCGTGGTTTTAGTCGTTCTGAATTATTATTTGCGTTTGAACGAGCGATGGACATGCTTGCTGTGAAATTAAACTTAGATCCACTTCTATTTCGCTTAAAAAATGCGATTGTTCCTGGAGATACAACCCCCACACAAGTTCCGTTGAATCATAGTTCAGTGGGAAATTTACCGGCTTGTATCGAGAAATTAAAAGAGCAAATGAATTGGACACAAGGCAAGTTAATGAATATTACGGATGATATCGTGAGCGTAAAAGGAATGAGCTGCTCATGGAAAACATCTACCATTGACTCTAGTGCTAGTTCTGGTGTCAGCATTTATTGTAATCCAGACGGCAGTATGACGATTCTTTCTGGAATTGTAGACTCAACTTATTAGATAAAGAAGAAGTAATCAAAGCGATTCCCGAAAAATTACTTCATGATCTTCATGGCAGTGCTGAATACCGACAATTTGTATTGGAAAATATGCTTGAAGAAATTCTTCGTACTTTGAAAGAGGTGGGCTAAATTTGGACAATCATTTCATAATTTTATCAGTCAACGATGAGTCTTTTCCAGTGCATGTTAAAACGATTGACACATTACTTTATACACTAAGAGAAAAGATTGGCTTAACAGGCGCAAAACCTGGTTGTTTAAATGGGGATTGTGGGGATTGTACAGTGAATATCGACGGTCAAGCGATTAAATCATGTTTAACCCTTGCGGTGGAAGTAGCGGAACAAAAAATTACAACAATAGAAGGTTTACAAAACTCGCCTATTCAAGAAGAGTTTATCAATCACTTTGCTTTCCAATGTGGTTATTGTACACCGGGATTTATTATGAACTGTCAAGCATTATTGGAACAAGAACCGACTGCAACAGATACGACAATCAAACAATGGTTGTCTTCCAATATTTGTCGTTGTACAGGTTATCAAGAAATTGAAGATGCAGTCAAAGCAGCCCAACTTAAACAAAAACAATAAGATTTTTAAAATTCCTTTTAAGCCAAAATAAAAGCCGTCAAGAAAGTCTCACTCGAAGACTTTCTTAACGCCCTTCTTTCTTTATTGATAAATCGTCATCATCGCTGCGACCGCAATGATAAGCAAAATCCCACCACTAATGATTGTTCCAAATTGCCCGATTGTAAAAGAACCAATCTTTATATCTGCGACCCTCGTGCCGATTTTCACACCAAGCCAAACGGTAAAGAAACTACCAGCTGCCGCGGTCAATGAAATGGCTAAAGGGGATAGACCAATTAACCCTGCCCCGATGCCGTTCGTTAATGCATTTGCGGATAATGCAATCCCTAAAACAATCGATTCTAGCCAGCCAATTCGATTTCCCGCGTATCCTTTCGCTTCTTCAAGATTTTTTAATAAGCCTTTCAATCCCGTTTCTTGCTTTTGATCTTTTTGTGGTTTTGCGAGTAATATAATCCGAATTCCGATTATAAATAATAAAACAGCTCCCAAAATCACTGGAAGCATTCCGGGAA
>CANSAF010000133.1 GCA_947644645.1 uncultured Sporosarcina sp.
TTGTTTCATTCTACTAGACCTTAATTTTACTGTCTAACTTAGTGTAGCCTATTCACAACTTCTTTTCGATAAATTTTGTTATGGAAGTAAGTACTCGATTCGCTGCCTTTTCACTTCTAACGAAAATGAGGCTATCGTCTGCGTATCTAACGAAACGCAGTCCTCTCAACTCTAATTCCTTGTCTAGCTGATTCAACATAATGTTACTTAAGAGCGGGCTCAGATTCCCGCCTTGCGGGGTTCCGAGCGGTGTGTCCTCATATTTACCATTGACCATCACACCACTGACAAGGTATTTCCTTATGAGAGATATGACATCTCCATCTTTAATCGTCTGGGAAATGATTCTCATCAGCTTGTCGTGGTGAACGGTATCGAAGAAACGCTCTAAATCGATATCTACCAACCAACTATGTCCATCATTGATATATTCTAGCGCTTTGGTTACTGCCATTTCACAATTGCGTCCCGGTCTAAAACCATAACTATATTCACTAAAATGCTGTTCAAAAATTGGGCTTAATTTCTGGTTAATAGCTTGTTGAACCACCCTATCGACAACTGTAGGAATACCTAATTTACGCATTTTTCCATTTTCTTTCGGAATCTCTACTCGCAGTGCAGGTGCTGGTTTGTACTTTCTCTTTCGTATTTGCGTACGAAGTTCATCCTTGTGTTCTCTGAGGTGTGCTTTCAGTTCTTCTACACTTACCCCGTCAACTCCACTCGCACCTTTGTTTCGGTATACACGTTTGTAGGCTTCATTCATATTTTGATTGCTTAAGATTTCTTCTAAAAGTTCCACACTCGTTTCTTCCTTTCCTTTCATGTGACGAAGAGACATTTCACTTTTGAGTATTCTTTGAGATACGCTCATACTTTCCTCATTAACACATTCTGAAATATATCCTTCGTGCAATCATGGCGTAGAAACACTATAAATTGTTCTGTCCTTCATGACGATAGTCACTACTACGACTTCGGCTGACTTCTCACGATAAACCTTTTTCGACCGACTTTCTTAATAGGGGACTCCTGAGCCGTCCGTGAGACCTCCCAGGGTAAGACAACTATCTTTCCTCTTTTACTCGCCTAATCTACTCAATAGGGCTACGCACATCTTTTGGATTTTAGCTTGTCATGTAGCTTTGTCCGCCTAATGAGCCTTAGTATTAGGTTTCTGTTCGTCGAGCCAAGATTTTGATATACGCTTCCTTCAGCCCTTACCTCGCGATAAGCACCTTGCGTTTCTCTAGTGGTTGGTCGATGTGTACCTCCACAGTGGACTTTCACCACTTAGATAGTTATCATGCCTGGCACACACAAAAAAGGCTGCCCGGAAAATTTTCCCGAACAACCTCTCACTGCTTAGCTAAATAATCCTTTAATAAATCCTGTTGCGCTACTCCAAACATTCGAGAAGAATGATCCTGTTGCACGCATACTTAACTTGAACCATCCAGCCTTCTCAACAGATTCCATGACAATCACTTCACCTGCATACTGATCCGCATCAATATAACCATAATCATTGCCATCTGAACGTACCATTTCTACATGGCCGATGACAGTTCCTTTTTCAACCGGTGCTTCTAACTTTCCATCTTTAAACTTCGACTCATCTAGCACAAGTCTCGGTGTATATAAATCTTTATCGTTCTTTTTAATCGTCATCGTAATTGAATCTTTCAATGCGATTTTCGCCGAGTTTTCTTTTCCTTTATGCACATCTACTGTATTTTGTTCCTCAAATGTATAACCTGCTGGAACCAATTCTTCATCAGAGAATTGCGCAAAACCATAATCAAACAAAGCACGTGTTGCATCGAATCTTGCCTTATAAGAACCTTCACCATTTGCATCTACTGCTTTCATCACTACAGCAATTAAACGCTTACCATTACGTGTTGCTGTCCCTGTAAAGCTATGCCCTGCAAAGTTTGTCGTTCCTGTTTTTAACCCGTCTACGCCTTCATATTCAAACACAAATCCTGGAAGCATAAAGTTCCAGTTATCCATTTTCGTTGCATCATCCGTACCTTCACGGAAAACTTTCGATGTAATTTTCGTTGTTTCCAATACTTCTGGATAATCGTGGATTAAATGACTTGCCAATTTTGCAACTGATTTAGCCGGCATCACGTTTTCATCATCTGGACCAGTGCCAACAGCATGCATGCCTTGTAAATCCGAATTATTTAAACCTGTAGAGTTTACAAACTTATAATCTTCTAAACCTAACTCTTCAGCTTTTGCATTCATTAATTTTAAAAACTCTGTTTCAGTTCCTGCAATTGTTTCAGCAATCGCAATCGTCGCGGCATTCGCCGAATAAATTGCCAGTGCTTCATATAATTCTTTAATCGTATATGTACCATCTGCACGTAATGGAACATTACTCAATCTTCCGTCTTGTGAAATTTTATACGTATAATCATTTACTTTATATTCTTGATCCCAAGTAATTTTCCCTTCCTCAATCGCTTCAAATAGAAGGTACTCTGTCATCATTTTCGTCATACTTGCGATCCCTAATGGTGTATCAGCATTTTCTTCATATAATATTTTTCCTGTATCAGCATCTATTAAAATAGCGCCATCCACATGAATTCCAAGTCGCTCTTCCGCAGACGTTTGTTGCCCACCCATCATTGAAATTAACATCATCGGAATCATTAACAATACGACCAAACTTCTCATTTTCTGTTTCAAAATACTACCTCCGTCTTTACAATTTCCCCTTAACCATTTTAACATAATTCCAGCAACACATGTGTAGAAATAATTAACAAAAAACACCTTTCCCGCTCCTAGTAAAGACGCAGGAAAGATGCAAAAAGTTTCTTTTTTATGAAATTGTATAGTTTGGTGCTTCTTTCGTAATTTGAACTTGGTGAGGATGACTTTCACGTAATCCGGCACCCGTCATACGAATAAACTGCGCATTTTCACGTAAATCGTGAAGATCCTTCGTACCACAGTAACCCATACCAGAACGAATTCCACCAACTAATTGATGAATCGTATCTGCAAGGTCTCCTTTATACGGTAAACGTCCTTCAATACCTTCTGGTACAAGCTTCTTCGCATCATCTTGGAAATAACGGTCTTTAGAACCTTTTTCCATTGCACCAAGTGAACCCATTCCGCGATACACTTTAAAACGACGTCCTTGGAATAATTCAGTTTCCCCTGGACTTTCAGATGTACCAGCTAACAAACTACCAAGCATAACAACATGTCCACCAGCTGCTAAAGCCTTCATAATGTCTCCAGAATACTTAATACCGCCGTCTGCAATCATTGTCTTACCTAATTCACGCGCAACAGCCGCACATTCGTAAATCGCCGTAATTTGTGGTACACCCACACCAGCAACAACACGTGTCGTACAAATTGAACCTGGTCCAATTCCGACTTTCACAACATCCGCACCAGCTGCATACAATGCACGTGCCGCTTCAGCAGTTGCGATATTCCCCGCAACAATATCTAATTCAGGATAAGCTTCGCGAATTTCTTTCACCGTTTCAATTACACCTTTAGAGTGACCATGAGCCGTATCAATAACAATTAAATCGACTTCAGCCTTCACAAGCTTCTCTACACGACGCATTGTGTCAGAAGTCACACCAACAGCTGCACCAACCATTAATCTACCGTGATGATCCTTTGCGGCATTTGGGAATTCAATTACTTTCTCAATATCTTTAATCGTAATTAAACCCTGTAAAATACCTTCTTCATTGACAATCGGTAACTTTTCAATTTTATATTGTTGTAAAATTTTCTCAGCGTCGTCTAAAGTCGTTCCCACAGGAGCAGTCACTAAGTTTTCCTTCGTCATCACTTCAGAAATTTGTAGTGAATAGTCTTGGATAAAACGTAAGTCCCTGTTCGTTAAAATCCCAACTAATTTTAACTCTTCTTCATTATTAACAATTGGCACACCAGAAATACGGTATCTTCCCATTAAATGTTCCGCGTCAAATACTTGATGTTCAGGCGTTAAATAAAATGGATTTGTAATAACACCATTCTCCGAACGCTTTACAGTCACAACTTGCTCTGCTTGGTCTTCGATACTCATGTTTTTATGAATAACGCCTAAGCCGCCTTGTCGTGCCATTGAAATTGCCATTCTAGCCTCTGTTACTGTATCCATTCCTGCACTGATCATAGGAATATTTAATTGAATTTTATCCGTAAGTTTCACTGATAATGATACATCTTTTGGTAATACATCTGAAGGTCCTGGAACAAGTAACACATCATCGAAAGTAAGTCCTTCACGAGAAAATTTTGATTCCCACATTTCTTAATTGCCTCCCTAAGGTGATTTGAATATTAGTAAAATATTATCAGTGCAATGCCTTGCTGTCAAGATACATGCGCTTTATCAATGTTTTCCCATTGTTTTGTCAGTTTATAATTCATTTAAATTAAAAGCTGACGGATGCTTTTTGGGTTTATCCGCGGTTGATAGGCCTTTATCCGCGACTCACATACAATTATCCGCGCTGAACGATACTTTATCCGCGCTCGTGAAGGGTTTATCCGCGCTACAACATATTTTTAATAAAAAACTTCTAATCCCATCAAAAAAAGCCATTACCATAAAGGTAATGACTTTTTTAATGCTTGGCAACGTCCTACTCTTGCAGGGGCTAACCCCAACTACCATTGGCGCTGA
>CANSAF010000134.1 GCA_947644645.1 uncultured Sporosarcina sp.
ATCGATATCAGAAGCCGCAAAAATGACTTCATACAAAATAATATATAATTCATTTAATAATGCATCTGCAAGAAAACCATTGCGCATATTCGTCTGTACACCCGTCCGATGAAAAGCTACATAAACATCTTTGCGCGTTTCAAATGCTTCTGCCGTTCCCTGTCTTTCTTGACGAATCTGGTCAATTAACCTGAACTCCTCAATCATCATAAATACTTCTAAAGCAAATCTTTTCAATGGATGACTCGCAAAATCTTCTACAAATTGTCGCCACGCCGGCAAGTTGAAATGGCGCCAAAAGCCAGCAGAAAGTAAATAAATATCAGATAATCGACCATAACGCATCACTTCTTCGGGACGATGACGCCAAAATACAGACATCGATAAAATGCCTTCTTCAGGTCTAAACTCTATCAGTTTTCGTTCTTTTAGTTCTAAATAATTTGCTCCAGCTAATGCTCTAGCGATGCGCTCATATAATATAAGCGTTTTCGTATCAACAGTTTCATCATTAAATTGGATAAATCGATTCATTTGTACCATTTAAATCGCCTCATTTCACCCAAGTATCGACAAGCTCCATAATTAAATTCTTTTCAATTTCATCTTCTAACTTTTCCGCAATCGCATAACGAACTGCACGTTTTAATGAAATATGTTCCGCCAAACTTATCGCATCCAATAAACTCCGGATAGAAGCTGCTTCATCAGATAATAAACCATTAATAACTTGTTTTCTTAAGTCTTCATTAATTTTCATCATCGTATCAACTAGTGTAGCTGCAGCATTTGGAAATTCTGCATGAATAATTTCTCTTAATTCCTCTCCAGATAAATACGGGACAGAAAATGAGATGAAACGGTTTTTTAATGCTTCGTTCATTGGTGACGTCCCAACATATCCTTCGTTTATCGCGGAAATCACTGTAAAATTCTCATGTGCGTAAATGACTTCCCCAGTAAATGGATTCGTCAACATTCTACGGTGATCCAAGACACTATGCAAAATCGGTAAAGTTTCTGGTTTCGCCATATTAATCTCGTCAATATATAAAATATGTCCTTTTTTCATTGCCTGCACAACAGGTCCTTCAATAAAATCAATAACAGATTCCCCGTTTTTTTGTACGATTGTTTTAAAGCCAAGAAGTGACTCTGCATCTAAATCTACTGAACAGTTGACACTATGCATTGGCTGATTAAAAAAATGGGAAATCGTTTGTGCTAATTTCGTTTTTCCAGCACCTGATGGCCCTTTTAATAATACTGGCTTTTTTAAGACAATTCCTACAAGGATATCATTCCATAAATGTTCATCCGGCGAAATGTAACCACCTTCTTGAATGAGCAATTGCATATCGTCTGGGTATTCTTCATTTAATCGTTTTTCTTGTTCCATTTGAACAAATTCATACATTTCTTTTCCTCCTATAAAGTAAAACTTCAATCAGTGAGCTTTAATGTTGGATAAAAAAAGCGTTCCTAAAAGTCAGTTTTACGTGACATTTAGGACGCTCAATCATTCGTGTTCAAAATATCATGTCAGATACTTTTTTCATCAGCATTTTATTCGAAATATGTTTTGTAGTAACCGCCAACTTTTCCACTATTGTCAACGATAAAAATAAACTCTTCTGTTTCATTTTTAACTTCATATTCTTTTCCGACTGTTAAAGCTTGGTTAACTACATACTTCTCTGCATCTGTATGTTTACAAACAACTGTCTTCGTCGCCGGTGCTTCTTGCCATGTTTTAAAATTCATTTTCAACACTCCTCTAAATAAAAAATTCCTTCAATAATTTCTTTACCTATAAACATTAACAAAAATAATTGCATATCGCACGTTTTACACTTTATGATTTAAAGCATCTTCCGTTTTTTTAAATTATATATATTTCCTTAAAAGAAAAGCAACAAGGCTGTCCAATGACTTTTTTATTGGCATATTCCTCACCTGCACGAAACCCGACAAGCTCCACGCATATAAAAAGAGGAGGCGTCCCCAAAGTCACGTACTTTCGACTTTTGGGACAGCCTCGACAATTTTATAATTATGAACCTAATAATAAATCTTCAGGGTTTTCAAGAAGTTCTTTAACCATTTTCAAGAAACCAACTGAATCTTTACCGTCAATTACGCGGTGATCATAAGAAAGTGCCACATACATCATTGGACGAATTTCGATATTATCGCCAACAGCTACTGGGCGTCTTTGAATTGTGTGCATACCTAGAATACCAACTTGCGTACCATTCAAGATTGGTGTTGACAGAAGTGAACCAAACACACCGCCGTTTGTAATTGTAAATGATCCGCCAGTCATATCTGCAATTGTTAACTTATTATCACGTGCTTTAATTGCAAGTTCGCGAATTGAGTCTTCAATTTCTGCAAAGTTTTTACGGTCTGCATCTACAACGTTCGGGACGACAAGTCCACCGTCTGTTGATACTGCGATACCAATATCGTAATAATTTTTCAGTACGATTTCATCGCCATCAATTTCAGCATTTACATATGGATATTTCTTTAACGCTGCAACGACAGCTTTCGTGAAGAATGACATGAAACCAAGACGAACATCATTTTTCTCGAAGAATTCGTCTTTTTTACGTGAACGAAGTTCCATCATTTTCGTCATATCGATTTCGTTAAATGTCGTTAACATCGCTGTTGATTGTTTTACTTCTAGTAAACGTTTTGCAATCGTTTGACGACGACGAGTCATTTTTTCACGTGTTACACGTCCATCATCCGCCGCTGGTGCTGCTTGTGACGCTGCTGCAGCCGGTGCTTTCGGAGCTGGTGCCGCCGCATGTGCTTCAACGTCTTGGACTTTAATGCGTCCCATTGGATCGACTGGGTTCACTGCCGCTAAGTCAATCCCTTTTTCTCTCGCTAGTTTACGAGCAGCTGGGCTTGCTAGTGTACGCTCATCCGCCGATGCTTCTTCTGTTGTAGCTGCTGGTGCTGCTTGTTCCGGTGTTGGCGCCGCTGCTTCAGCTTTTGGTGCCGGTGCTGCTCCACCTTCCCCAACGATTGCAATCACTTGTCCAACTTCTACTGTGTCACCTTCTTCAAAAAGCAACTCTTGAACAGTTCCAGCTTCTTCCGAAATAATTTCAACGTTTACTTTATCCGTTTCTAGTTCAACGATGAACTCTCCACGTTCAACAGTTTCGCCTGGTTGTTTTAACCAACGCGCAACTGTCCCCTCTGTAATTGATTCTGCAAGTTCTGGTACGATAATCTCTGCCACAATAATTTCCTCCTTTGAATATACCGAATTAACGGTTTAAAGCCTCATTGATAATACGTTTTTGTTCGACTGCATGCGCCTTACCGCCACCTTCAGACGGACTTGAGCGATGCGGGCGACCTACATAAGTTACTTTCTTATTCCCTGCAATTTCTTGTAAGTACGGAGAAGCAAATGACCATGACCCCATATTTTTAGGCTCTTCTTGAACCCAAACAAGTTCTTTTACTTTTGAATAACGTGAAACGATTTCTTCGATTTTTTCAGATGGGAATGGATATAACTGTTCAACACGTACGATATGAAGATCATCGAAACCTTCACCATCTTTTACTTGTTCAGCTAAATCGATTGCCATTTTACCGCTTGCAAATAAAATACGTTCTACTTTTGTTTTCTTCGTTCCTGTACCTGGTTGTTCAAGTACAGTTTGGAAGCTACCTTCTGTTAAATCTTCTACATCAGCACCAACTAATGGGTGACGTAATAATGATTTAGGTGAAACGATAACAAGTGGACGCATTGATTTCTCTCCAAGCATTTTCGCTTGACGACGTAAAATGTGGAAATAGTTCGCCGCACTTGAAAGATTGGCAACTGTCCAGTTATTTTCAGCAGACAATTGTAAAAATCTTTCCAGTCTAGCACTCGTATGCTCTGGTCCTTGTCCTTCATGCGCATGTGGTAAAAGTAAAACTAGACCTGATTGCTGTCCCCATTTCGATCGGCTGGCAGAAATAAACTGATCGAACATCACTTGTGCCATATTGGCAAAGTCTCCATACTGTGCTTCCCAAATTGATAATGCTTTTTGATTTTCAAGATTGTAACCATATTCATAACCAACAATTGCCGATTCTGTTAGCGGACTATTATAAGCATCAAACGAAGCATTTGCACCACTAATATGATGGAGTGGTGTATACTCTTCCCCTGTTTTTTCATCATGTAAAACAAGATGACGATGCGCGAATGTTCCGCGTTGAATGTCTTGACCTGTCATACGAATTGGGTTTCCATCTTGTAAAATTGAACCGAATGCTAATGTTTCTGCATGCGCCCAATCAATTTTACCTTTGCCATTAAATGGCTCCTCACGTCTCTTTAAAATACGAACAAGTCTACCGAAAACATTAAAGTCTTCTGGGAATGCTAGTAGTTCTTCGTTCATTTGACGTAAAGTTTCCTCGCTCACACCTGTTGGCAGTTCAGCAGGATAGCCTGCAAGGACTTCATCAGGAATCACGATTTCTTTAACTTCGTTATCTTTAGCACTTGGATGCTCTCTTACAACATCATGTGCTTTTTGCATCAATTTGAATGTTTCTTCGTCTAATGTTTCAAATTCTTCAGCAGTTACAATGCTTTCTTTTACAAGTGCCTGT
>CANSAF010000135.1 GCA_947644645.1 uncultured Sporosarcina sp.
ATATTCTATGGTAAAAGCAGCTGCACAAAATGGTTGGATTGATGAGAAAGCAATTGTTATGGAAAAGCTTTTAGGAATTAAAAGAGCAGGTGCGACCTTGATTTTAACGTATTTTGCAAAAGATGTCGCGATGTGGTTACAACAATCTCAAAGGAGTTTATAAACCGATGGAAAAAGAGTTTTTACAGTCGACAGATGCTTATAAAGAAGCGATTCATTTAATGCCAGGGGGTGTCAATTCACCTGTTCGTGCATTTTCTTCTGTAGATATGGCGCCAATCTTTATGGAAAGTGGAAAAGGCTCGAAAATTACGGATATTGATGGCAATACGTATGTGGATTATGTGCTCAGTTGGGGACCCCTTATTTTAGGTCATGCGGATAGGCGAGTAGTTAACGCCTTAAAACAAGCTGTAGAAAAAGGGACAAGTTTTGGCGCACCGACGCGACTAGAAAGTGAAGTTGCTAAGCTTGTCATGGAACGTGTTCCTTCAATTGAAATGATTCGTATGGTGAGTTCAGGAACAGAAGCGACGATGAGTGCCTTAAGGCTTGCGCGTGGATATACGGGAAGGGATCTCATTGTTAAGTTTGAAGGAAATTATCATGGACATGGCGATTCATTGTTAATTAAAGCAGGATCTGGAATCGCAACGCTCGGTTTACCAGATAGTCCAGGTGTTCCAGCAAGTATCGCTCAAAATACAATTACAGTACCATTCAATAATATTGAAAGTGTAAAAGAAGTTTTTACACAGTATGGAAAACAAATTGCAGGTGTCATCGTAGAACCAGTCGCTGGCAATATGGGGGTTGTGCCACCAAAAGGGGATTTTTTACAAGCCTTACGTACAATAACAGAAGAACATGGTGCATTGTTAATTTTTGATGAGGTAATGACAGGTTTTAGAGTGGATTACAGTTGTGCACAAGGGTACTTTGGGATTGAACCAGACTTAACTTGTTTAGGAAAAGTAATCGGTGGAGGCTTGCCCGTTGGTGCATATGGAGGGAAGCGCAAGATTATGGAGAAAATTGCGCCGGCAGGTCCTATTTACCAAGCAGGAACTCTTTCTGGGAACGCACTTGCCATGACCGCAGGCTATGAAACTTTGCGTGCTTTAACACCGGATACTTACGCAATATTAAATGAAAAAGCAGATGCTTTAGTGACCGGCTATTTAAAGGCAGCGGAGAAATATCATATTCCGCTCCGTGCGAATCGCGTCGGTACAATGGTGAGCTTTTTCTTTACAAATGAGGAAGTGGAAGATTTCGAAACCGCACAAACAGCTAACCTAGAGTTATTTAAGAAGTATTATCAAGGAATGATTCGTGAAGGGATCTTTTTACCACCTTCTCAATTTGAAGGTTTATTTTTATCAACGGCTCATTCTGAGGAAGACATTGCACAGACGATTCAAGCAGTTGAACGTGTATTTAGTATGTTGTAAACGTGTACTCAATTTTATAATGATAAAAGGATGATAGAAATGACAAAAGAATTTAATGATACAATTCTTCGTGCTTATCGAGGAGAAAAAACAGCCTACACGCCGGTTTGGTATATGCGTCAAGCAGGTCGTTCGCAAAAAGAGTATTTGGAAATTCGTAAAGAACATACCCTTTTTGAAATTACACATAACCCTGAAATTTGTGCGTATGTGACGAGGCTTCCCGTAGAACAATATAACAATGATGCGGCAATTTTATATAAAGACATTATGAGTCCACTCCCAGCAATGGGGATCGATGTAGAGATTAAAGCAGGAATTGGTCCAGTCATTGACAACCCGATTCAGTCGATTGATGATATTCATCGTTTAAAAACACTGGCGCCAAAACGGGATATTCCATACATTTTAGAGACGATTCAATTATTAACGAAAGAGCAACTAACGGTTCCATTAATTGGATTTAGTGGTGCACCATTTACATTAGCTAGTTATATGATTGAAGGGGGACCATCGAAAACATATAGCGAAACGAAGGCATTTATGTATAAGCATCCAGATGCTTGGATGTTATTGATGGATAAATTAGGCGATATGGTTATCGAGTATACAAAAGCGCAAATTGAAGCGGGTGTGCAAGCGATTCAAATATTTGATTCGTGGGTAGGGGCTTTAAATGCGGCGGATTACCGTACGTTTGTCAAACCAGTGATGACGCGTATTTTCACAGAGTTGAGAAAAGAAAATGTTCCGCTGATTATGTTCGGAATTCATGCACGTCATCTCCTGTTAGAGTGGAATGATTTGCCTGTAGACGTTTTAGGTCTAGATTGGCGTACGTCTATTAAAGAAGCACGCGCCTTAGGTGTTACAAAAGTATTGCAAGGAAATTTAGACCCGACAATTTTACTTTCGGATTGGGAAACAATTGAAACACGGGCGCGCCAAATTCTTGATGAAGGAATCGAAGACGGCAAACATGTATTTAACTTAGGACACGGTGTGACGCCAAATGTTAATCCAGCAACACTTAAAAAGTTAACGGCATATATTCATTCATATTCCAAACGAACATAAGGGACGTTGTCATTTGTTAAATATAAATTCGTTATTTACCGAGATGCTTGCAACAGTTGCTTTGAAAGAAATGGAAGTGTAAAAAATGTCAATGAAAAAAACAATTGCAATTGTCGGTGGTGGAATTACAGGCTTAACCGCTGCCTATTATTTACAAGAAAAAATGGCAGAATTAAAACAGTTTTATCGTATTGTATTAATTGAAGGAAAAGAACAACTAGGAGGAAAGATACAAACAATCAAGAAAGATGGCTATGTAATTGAACGTGGTCCAGACTCGTTTTTAGAAAGGAAGCATCCAGCCGTTAAGTTAGCGAAAAATCTTGGCATTGAAGATGAACTTGTTCGTAATAAGACAGGGCAAGCATATATTCTTGTTGGCGAACGTTTACACCCTATGCCAAAAGGTTCTTTTATGGGTATACCTACAGATTTGGATGCATTTATGGAAACAGATTTATTATCAGTAAAGGGAAAAGAACGTGTGAAACAAGATTTAGTTCTTCCTAAAACGGATGTAATAGGCGATCAATCATTAGGCCAGTTTTTCCGTTATCGTTTCGGGGACGAGCTAGTTGAAAATATTATAGAACCACTTTTATCGGGCGTTTATTCAGGCGATTTAGATGAGATGAGTTTGTTTGCTACTTTTCCACAATTTTATGAATTAGAACAGACGTATGGAAGCCTTATTAAAGGATTGCAACAAACGATTAATCGGCCGAAAGCTGATACAGGAAAAAAAGCGGGGCAGTTTTTAACGTTTAAAAATGGTTTACAAACGTTTGTCAACCATTTGGAACGAGCAATCGATGAAGAAGTTACGATCCATTATGACACAGTGGTGCATATTCAGTATGAAAAAGAACGCTATCGATTGGCATTGCGAGAAGGTGCTTTTGTTGATGCGGATGTCGTGTTAATGACAACGCCTCACGAAACATTAGGAGAAATATTTCCAACTGAAAATGCTTTTAGTTCATTACTAGAAGTTCCTTCGAACTCTGTTGCGAACATCGTCTTAGCATTCGATGAATCAGCAATTGAGCAGAGTTTAGAGGGAACAGGGTTTGTTGTGTCGCGAAATAGTTCCCACCGAATGACTGCTTGTACGTGGGTCTATCGAAAGTGGGAAACGACAACACCAAAAGGGAAAGTATTACTACGGGCATATGTCGGCAAGCCAGGAGACCAAGAAATCGTTACTTATAGTGATAAGGAGATTGTTCAAATCGTTTTGCAAGAGTTGGCTCAAACAATGACGATTACACAGGACCCAGAATTTTCGCTAGTGACAAGATGGACGCAGGCGATGCCTCAGTATACGATTGGTCATACGGCTCGAATTGAGAAAGTACGTAAAAAAATTGCTGAATCTTTACCAGGTGTATTTTTAGCAGGTGCTTCCTTCGGCGGCGTGGGTATCCCGGATTGTATTGAACAAGCTGAACAAGCAATTGAGGAGATTGTCGCATATTTGCAGGGATAAAGTGAAAGGTCAATCCTAAAGTATAAATATAGCAACTATAAACGACTAAGGAGAACTTCGTTTATAGTTGCTTTTTATAATGAAAAAATATTATGGCTCTTGTTCAAAATATGTACTTGATTAAAATGACGACAATAATACATATAGCGAAAGACGGCGACGCTAGCGGGAAAGGCATGCGTTTGAAAGCCTCGTAGGAAGAGCCGTTACGAAAAGCGGATTTTGTGCGTAAAAGTGAAGCGTTATGAGCAGCAATATTAAGGCAAAGCTCACTCTACGTAGTTTGCTTGATTGAAGCCATGCCCGCGGAAATGAAGGAAAGCTGAAGGCATCGTTTAGCCACGACAGGCATAAGTCGAATAATCGTCGTGACGCTTTTTATCGCAGAGATTATTTGCTTATGTTCCGAGCGGCTGATACCTAAAGCTAGAAATCGTCTTTAGCGGCATGTATGGTCAAGAATATGTTTTGGTGAGTATGAGTAAAATGTTTGTGGGGGATAAAATAAATCCTAGAAGCCATTAATCTC
>CANSAF010000136.1 GCA_947644645.1 uncultured Sporosarcina sp.
AATCTTCTTTCTGTCGTTTCATATGCAACACCCACTTCATCTAACAATGTATTTAACGTATGGTCGGCACGAACAATAATTTCATCTTCTTCAATTAACGAAGGTGTGTGACGATTGCCCAGTTCAAATGCAGCTTTTCCCATTTCCGTCATATTTTTTGGACGAATGACAATAACTGGTTCTAATTTTGTACGAACTGCGATACGGCGCGTGTCATCTTCAAATAAAATATCTCCGTATGCTAACGGTTCTTCACGGTCTAAACGTAGCGCAATGTCTGTACCTTGGTCGGTTTCAGTGCGTAAAATACGTTTGCTCAACTCTTCCCAATCAAGCTCAATCCATTCTGTTGTCTTACCAGAAATTTCTTCTTCATTTCCTACATTACCAATCACATTTTCAATTAACATACTTGAACCTCCACCTGAATAAAAATCGTTGAAATCGTCTTTCACTAGACAGCTTTCAACGATTTTTACATGTATTTTTTTAATTAAAACAAGAAATAACGTTGTGCCATTGGTAGTACATCAACCGGTTCACATGTTGCGAGTTCCCCGTCGATTTTTACTTCATACGTTTCTGGATTTACATCTATCTCTGGTGTTTCGCTATTATGTTTCATATCTGCCTTAGAAATATTACGGCAATTTTTTACCATACCAATCATTCTTTGTAGGCCCAGTTTTTCAGGGAGACCTTCTTCAATTGCGATTTTCGGTAAAAATGTCATTGAAGAATTTTGCGGGCCTTTCCCGTGGAAACCGTACATGCGACGTGACAGCATCGGTTGTGGTGTTGGGATTGAAGCATTTGGGTCTCCCGTCATTGCTTGTACAGCAATTCCACCTTTAATGACAACTTCTGCTTTAACACCGAAAAATGCAGGATCCCATAAAATAATATCTGCCAGTTTTCCTTCTTCCAAAGAACCGACTTCATGGCTAATTCCTTGTGCAATTGCTGGGTTAATATTTAATTTCGCAATATAACGTTTCACACGGAAGTTATCATGACCTTTTCCTTCGTCTTGTGGAAGTGGGCCACGTTGCATTTTCATTTTATTGGCCGTTTGGAAAGTACGAATCGTCACTTCCCCAACACGTCCCATTGCTTGTGAATCTGAAGACATAATACTTAAAATTCCTAGGTCTTGCATAATATCTTCCGCCGCAATTGTTTCAGGACGAATCCGTGAATCTGCGAAGGCAACATCTTCTGGTACATCATGTTTTAAATGGTGACAAACCATCAGCATATCTAAATGCTCGTCAATTGTATTTGTTGTAAATGGTTTTGTCGGATTCGTTGAAGCTGGCAAGACATTTGGTAATGATGCCACTTTTAATTGGTCAGGGGCATGTCCGCCACCCGCTCCTTCTGTATGGAAAACGTGAATGACACGATCGCCAATTGCTTCAATTGTATCTTCAACAAAACCCGCTTCGTTTAATGTATCTGAATGTAGTGCAATTTGAATATCATATTCATCTGCAACTGTTAAACTTTGGTCAAGCGCTGCTGGTGTCGCACCCCAGTCTTCATGAATTTTCATGCCGATTGCGCCTGCGCGAATTTGTTCTACAATTGGCTCAGGAGCAGATGCGCTTCCTTTTCCAAGTAAACCAATATTCACCGGTAAGTCTTCAACTGCTTGCAACATACGGTGAAGATGCCATTCACCTGCTGTTAAACTTGTCGCTTTTGAACCCGCCGCTGGACCTGTTCCACCACCAAAGAAAGTCGTCGTTCCAGCTGTTAAAGCTGTTTCAACTTGCTCAGGGCTGATTAAGTGAATATGCGTATCAATTGCACCCGCCGTCGCAATTAAACCCTCTCCAGCATAGACTTCTGTTCCAACACCGATAATCATCCCTTGATCGACGCCGTCCATTGTGTTTGGATTTCCTGCTTTTCCAATTCCCGCAATACGTCCATCTTTAATTCCAATATCAGCTTTCACAATTCCTGTATAATCAATAATGACAACGTTCGTAATTACCGTATCAAGTACGCCTTCATCACGTGTCGATTTACTATCTTGACCCATCGAGACACGTAGTGACTTACCGCCGCCGAAGATTCCTTCATCGCCGTAAGTCGTATAATCTTTCTCAACTTCTATCCAAAGATCCGTGTCTGCCAGACGAACTTTATCCCCAACAGTCGGACCGAACATTTTCGCATATTGTTCATGAGTTATTTTCAATTATCTCCAGCCCCCTTATAACCACCTTCAGTAGCTTTCTCAACAATTTCATCTTTATTATGCGTTGAACCTTCTGTCAATTTGTTCAAGCCGAAAATATGACGCTTCCCACCAAATTCAGTCAATTCAACTTCTTTTTCTTCCCCCGGTTCAAAACGTACCGCCGTCCCGGACGGAATATTTAAATGCATACCAACTGCTTCTTCACGATCAAATTCTAGAAATTTATTCACTTCGATAAAGTGAAAATGTGAACCGACTTGAATTGGTCGGTCTCCTGTATTGGCCACACGAATTTTTTTCTTCGGTCGACCTACGTTAATCTCAATTGTAGCGTCTGCCGGTCTAATTTCTCCTGGTTTCATTCAACATATCCTCCTTCTTATTGAATTGGGTTATGAACGGTAACAAGTTTCGTTCCATCTGGGAATGTACACTCGATTTGTACATCACTAATCATATCCCCTACACCTTCCATCACATCATCCACTGTTAATACTTGCTTTCCTTCACTCATTAACTGCGCGACTGTCTTACCATCCCTAGCACCTTCCATGATGAAATGACTTAATAGTGCAACTGCTTCAGGATAATTTAGTTTTACCCCGCGTTCTTTACGTTTAATCGCTAATTCTCCCGCAACGTGAAGGAGTAATTTCTCTTGTTCTACTGGTGATAATTTCACTTAAAACACCTCATTTTTTGTGTAATAAATAAACTAAACGATTTTTTTCGTTTAGATCGATCTTTATTATTTCTAGGTTTTTTGTTTTTGCGCATGATCATGCTAAATGGTACGTGTCTTCTTGAAGGATAAATCCCGATTGGAGCGGGAATAATAATGTGGGAAAGGTTTTTGCTATTACTCTTTAATTGTAAAGGATAATAAATCCACTGGCAACGTTTAGGCATGCCTACAGCGATTTCAGAGAAAACTACACTTTCCACAATACTTCCAGTACCATAAAAACACACTCCGTGTAGTGTTCCCCACTCTCTTTTTTCAAACATGAAAAGGCATAGTTATCCAAAATATATCGGATAGCCATGCCAGTTAATATTCTTTTTTATTCTACACCTGGTAAAATTGTTAAAGTTTTTTCATTTCCGTCCAATTTTGCTTTTACACCAAGTGGAACAGCGAAATGCGGTTCACAATGACCAATTTTAAAGCCTTTGACAACTGGCACAGTGAAATCTTTAAAGTAGTCATCAAATACTTCATCCAATGTGAGCGTCCATTTCTTTTTTGTTTCGGCATTGGCAAAATCGCCAACAACTATACCTGCAACATTATTGAACTTCCCTGCCATTCGCAACTGATTCAACAAACTGTCTACGCGTGCCGGCTCTTCTCCAATATCTTCAATAAGTAGAATTTTTCCCGACGTATCGATTTCAAATTGCGTGCCGATTGTTCGTGTAAGTAAGGATAAGTTTCCACCAATTAATTCGCCTTCTGCAACACCAGGCGCAATCGTTTCAAGCGGAGAAACAGCTTCAGTATAATGAAGTTCCATCGGTTCAAATAATTGTTGGAACATCTTCCCCGATAACTCTTCAAACGTATCTTTTCCAACATTAGGACCTAACATTGGACCGTGGAAAGTGACTAAATTTGCATTGGCACCAATCGCCGTATGCAAAAATGTAATATCACTAAATCCCCAAAAGATTTTCGGGTTGTCTTTCACCAATCCCATATCAAGGCGCTCTGTAATCCGTCCTGCCCCGTAACCGCCGCTTGAACAAATGATGCCTTTCACTTCCGGGTCTTGGAACATTTCCTCTAAATCCGCAAGGCGCTCTTCATCCGTTCCCGCTAAGTATCCGTGAATGTTTTTAGCATTTTTTGCAAACTTCCATTTCAGTCCTAATGATTCCAAAAACAAAAGAGATTTCTCTAATTCTTCACGTCCTGGAGGGCTTGAAGGAGAAACAATCCCAATCGTATCTCCTTTTTTCAGTCGTTCTGGGCGAATTTTCATCACAGCTTCACTTTCCTCTCTGCATTCATACTTCTTCCAATCTACCAAGTCAACACACCCCACCTGAACGCAAATCCTCGATATTAACGCTTTTCAGATGGGGCTTGTGTCGGCAATACTAGATTACCGCCCGTTTAGCCCTCA
>CANSAF010000137.1 GCA_947644645.1 uncultured Sporosarcina sp.
ATTATCAACTGTGTCTTTGATAGAGACTATATTTTTATGCTTTAAAGCAAGTTCATAACCCAAAAAACCTTAGTATCTTTTACAGATTACTAAGGTTTATATCTTTCTTATCTAGACTTTCTCTCAAAATAACTATGCAAACGATACGCACAAGTCTCTTTTGTCCAATGATAAATCATTTCCGCATGCTCCGGTAAAGGCTCCAAATGAATCGTAAAAAGATTTTCTTCAAACGTAATCAGACCTTTGGACGAACCACTCCATTTGGACAAAGGCATACGTTTGAGAAGAGAAACGATTTTCTTTTCATTGTATTCACTTAGTTCCTTTCCTTGTTTATCAGAGAAATCTGCCTTGAGTCGATAGTCTTTCTCTGTTGTGAATTATTCAATAAGGGGTGTAGACTTTATGCAATTACTGTTAAAACAAGTGCGGCTGGAACAAGGCTATACGTATGATGGGGAAACGATTATTGGGACAAAAACAGATTTTTTTGATGTGTTAATTGATAACGGGATCTTTGCCTTGATTGAGAAAGAGATTGCGGTGACGGATGAAATGACTATCATCGAAGCGAATGGACAACTTTTGCTTCCTTCACTTCGAGAAATGCATATTCATATCGACAAAACGTATTTTGGCGGTGAGTGGAAAGCGCCGACGCCGGTGACAGAAGGAATTGTTACAAGAATTAAAGAAGAAGAGTGGCTTTTACCGCAGCAACTCCCTGTTGCAAGAGAGCGTGCGCGTAAAGTGGTTGAACATTATATTGCCAATGGGCATACGCATATTCGTTCGCATTGTAATATTACACCACAAATTGGCACTGAACATATTAAAATTACAAAAGAAGTACTTGCAGAATTTGAAGACCAAATTACATATGAAATTGTGGCGTTTCCGCAGCATGGTTTATTGCGTTCTAATGTTGAGCCGCTAATGAGAGAAGCATTGGAAATGGGCGTTACGCATATTGGTGGGGTTGATCCGGCAACAATTGACCGTAATATTCATCAATCTCTTGAAAAGACTGTCGCACTCGCAAAGGAATATGACGTCGCAATCGACATTCATATCCATGACAGAGATACATTAGGCGTATTTGAATTTGATGTTTTAATGGATTTCATCGACAAATATGAATTTAAAAATCCAGTGACGATTAGTCATGCGATGGCACTTGCTAATTTAGAAGACCATGTTTTAGAAAGAATTACAGAAAGACTAGCCGATTATAAGATTGATATTACATCGACAGTGCCGACTGGACTTGGTAAATCAACGATTCCAATTCCTTATTTATACGATCGCGGCGTTTTCATTTCGATGGGACATGATAGTTTAACAGATCATTGGTCTCCATTTGGAACGGGCGATACGATTCATCGACTTAATATTTTGACTGAACGTTTTCGTTATATTACAGAATTTGACATTAGCCAATCTTTAAAATATGCAACAGGTGGCATCACTCCTTTAAATGAAAAAGGTGAAGTTGTTTGGCCGAAAGTTGGCGATCAAGCAAATGCTTTATTAGCCGACGGCGTCAGTACGGCACATGTCATTGCGAGATTATGTCCAATTTCAACCGTGATTTCCAAAGGGAAAATCATTCATCAAAATGAAGTGACAGTAAAGGGGGAATACCGATGAGCATATGGTTAAAAAATGTCAAATTAGAAACTGGGGAATCTAATTATCTAGATGGTAGTATAAAAACAGAAACGGCGCTTTTTCATCTTGAAATTATAGACGATAAAATTGCGCAAATCATTCCTGCTACTTCTCCGCTGACAGCGTTGAATGTGGAAGATATGGCAGGGAATTTAGCGCTCCCTGCATTTAAGGAAATGCATAATCATTTAGATAAAACGTATTTATCCCTTCCTTGGAAGGCATGCCGGAAAGTAAGTAGCTTAAAGGAAAGATTAGATTATGAAGCGATGGAATTACAAGAACTAGCAGATACCGGGGTTCAACGTGCAAGCGCGATGATTGAAAAAATTATCGGTTACGGTGCCAATCATATTCGTACGCATATTAATATTGACCCGTATATCGGACTTAAAAATTTAGAAGCGACCTTGGAAGCTTTGGACAAATATAAAAAGTACGTAACGGCGGATGTAATCGCATTCCCACAACATGGTTTATTGCGTGATGATGTGCCAAAACTAATGCGTGAAGCCTTACAAAACGGCGCAACAATGGTAGGCGGACTAGATCCTGCAGGAATTGATCGCAATATCGAGGCATCATTGGAAGAAACAATGGCGATTGCGCGTGAATTCAATGTCGATGTTGATTTTCATTTACATGATGACGGCACTGTCGGTTTATATACGATTGAAAAATGGATGGATTTGGTAGAAGAAAATCAATTCACCCAGCATACCGCATTTAGCCATGCTTTTTCACTTGGACACGGCACTGAAGCTACGCAAATTAATATGGCGAAACGTCTTCAAGCACATAATATTTCAATCATGTCGACGGTTCCGTTTAATCTTGGACGCGTCATTCCACCAATCGACCTATTATCTGAAAATGGTGTTGCCGTTCATTTTGGATGTGATGGCTTTTACGATTCATGGAGCCCATATGGTTCTGGGGATATTTTAAGAAAAGCTACAACATATGCGGAAATTACAGGAGAAATCGAAGAACGCCAACTGCGACAATCTTTACGTTTCATCACAAATGGCGTGACACCACTTGACGCAAAAGGTCAAAAACAATGGCCTAATGTTGGTGATGAAGCAAGTTTCGTCTTTTTACCAACTAGTTGTAGTGCTGAAGCAGTTGCTCGCCCACCAAGCGCGAATCATAGACGCGTGATGAATAAAGGGAATTTTTACCGATAGAATGGATAAACGCACTACGCAATTTGGAATTGTGTGGTGCGCTTTTTGGATTATGCGGATATTTTCTTCCTCTTGAGATATTGATAGATGCTACGTTAATGAATTACTCAAGAATTTCCCGTTGAAGCGCTTGGACTTTTTTCAAAGACAATCCTGTCGCTTCAACAATCATTTGTAAATCAAGCCCCATTTGAAGCATCTTACTCGCCGTTTTTTCCACGCCAAGATCGATTCCTTGTTCCAAGCCTTTTTCTAAACCTTGTTCCAAACCTTGTGCAATCCCTCGATCTAACTGCTCCGCAAATGAATTCGCCACTGTCGGCGATGCGTTTTCTTCATTATACAATCCCATCAAACCTCGCTCCTTTCGTATTTCTGGTCCGAGGCCTTTGTTTCTTCTTTGAGCAAACAAATCCTAAAAAAATCCGCAGTAACTGCCACTTCCCTCAATTCGCGCTCTTCCCAGAATCGAGGAGAGTGACAAGTACTGCGTTAACAAATATACTATTTGCGAATCGTTTCTCGAATTGCCTCCAATTCTTCTATGTTTAAATCCGTCACACTCGAAATCATCTCCAAAGGCATATTCTCCAAAATTAACTTTTTCGCAATATTTTGCTTCTCAAGAGATATCCCTTGTTCTAAACCTTTTTCTAGACCTTGTTCTAATCCCTGTTCAATTCCTCGCTCAACCTCACGTTCCAAACGGTCAAACTGCTCCGCAAACGAGTTAGCCACTGTCGGAGATGCATTTTCTTCATTATACAATCCCATCAACCCTCGCTCCTTTCGTATTTCTGGTCCAAGCGCTTGCCCTAATTTCTTCGTTTCTTCCTCTGGCAATTTCAATAAGTAATCAACAAAATAAATCGTCGCAATAATCGCTTGACGCGAATATTTTTTACTGCGAATCAATTCACGCATCAGTTTTTGCTTAAATTGGTATCGTTTTTCGACTTCACCTTTCGTCTCATGCATCGCTTTTGCAGCTAATATCACTCGACTAAAAATATTCGCCGAACCCTCTAACTGCGCCTCTGCATAATCTTCCGTCCTATAATTATTATACGAATAATTTAGCGCTGTGCCAAAATAA
>CANSAF010000138.1 GCA_947644645.1 uncultured Sporosarcina sp.
TGCCGTGCTAGGTGGGGGAATAGCGGAACCTTGTAACTTGCAATCCGCTCTAGCAAGACTGAACTCCTTCTAGAGGCTGTTCAAATGTATGGCCTGACTTTTGCACGTAGTGTTGACGTTTGGGTCCTGCGCAATGGAAATCCATGAACCATGTCAGGTCCGGAAGGAAGCAGCATTAAGTGGAATCTTTCATGTGCCGTGGGGTTGCCTAGGCTGAGCTGGCGACAGGAGTAACGCATATGTTTGGCAGTCGAAGGAAGGTGCACGGCGTATATTATGTTAATTCAAACTCGTTCAGAAATGGACGGGTTTTTTATTTGCCTAAAATGAATGCATGTTAAAATAATGGACAGTGAATATAGGGTATTCAACATGTATTTATGCTACAATGGAAACAATGAATAACTATGTGAAAAGGGGAGGTAAGTGTTGGTTTATCAAGCTTTTTATCGGGTTTATCGACCGCAATCATTTACAGAGATGTCCGGTCAGCACCATGTGAAACAGACGCTTCAAAATGCCCTCCTTCATAATAAAACAACGCATGCCTATCTTTTTTCAGGACCCCGTGGAACTGGGAAAACGAGTGCGGCAAAGATTTTTGCGAAAGCACTGAATTGTGAAAAGGGTCCTACGAATGAACCGTGTAATGAGTGTCAGACATGTATCACAATCACAGAAGGTTCGAATACAGACGTGATTGAATTTGATGCTGCTTCGAATTCACGTGTAGAAGAAATGCGCGATATTATTGAAAAAGTACGATTTGCACCATCCAATTCGCGTTTTAAAGTATATATCATCGATGAAGTGCATATGCTATCCAATTCTGCCTTTAACGCTTTGTTAAAAACATTGGAAGAGCCACCAGCACATGTCGTATTTATATTGGCAACAACTGAACCACATAAATTACCTTTAACGATTATATCGAGATGTCAGCGCTTTGACTTTAAACCGCTTACGTCATCTGATATTATAGAACGCATGAAAACGGTTCTTGCAGACGCTGAAATCGAATCTGATGAAAATACGTTGAAGGTGATTGCACAAGCCGCTTCAGGTGGAATGCGTGATGCACTTAGTATGCTAGACCAAGTGGTTTCTTTTAGTGGAGAACGATTAACAGTTGAAGATGCTTTACTTGTGACAGGCGCAATCGGCGAAGAAATCTTTTATCAGTTAGCGAAAGCTCTTCAAGAGAAAGATGCTGGAACAGTTTTATCTTTATTGGATGAGTTAATCACAGAAGGTAAAGATGTGTCGAGGCTTGCAGAAGATTTAATTACATTTTTTAGAGATCTTCTATTATTGCGCTCGGCGCCGGAATTGAAAGATTTGCTTGAATTAGTCTCTGCTGATGAACGTTTTATCGAATTGGCAAAGGAATTTGAACAAGAGACACTTTATACTTTTATTGATATTCTGTCGAAAACACAACAAGAAATGCGTTTTTCAAATCACGCAAAAGTTTATGTTGAGTCGGCATTATTGAAAATGATTCATTTGGAACCACAACATGTTCCCGCACAATCTGCAGGGGCAGTTAATCCAGATTTATTAAATAAAGTGGAACAACTAGAGCGTATGGTTGGGCAATTGCAACAGCAACTTCAAGCAGGTGCCCAAGCGAGTGGAAATCAAGCGCCATCCGCACAACCAAGACGAAATGCATCTAAGGCAACGCAAACAGTTCGTATTCCAACGGGTAAAATTCATGGAATTTTAAAAGCAGCGACAAAGACGGATATTCAAGCAATTCGAGAAAATTGGGCGGGCATGCTTCAAATGTTACAGAAATCTCACGCGGCATTACTGAATGAAGCAGAACCGGTTGCAGCGTCGGAAAATGCTTTTATTTTAAAGTTTAAGTACGAGATTCATTGTTTGATGGCTTCTGAAAATCCTTCATTACGTGCAGGGTTAACGGATGCATTAAGCACGCGTACAGGAAAACCTTATGAAGTGATTTACGTTCCAGAAGAGCCTTGGCTCAAAGTGCGCGCAGATTTTATTCGAAGTAATGGATTGGATAAGCAAAGCGATACTGGACAGGAGTCGCCTGAAGAACAAGTTGCTCATGAGATGATGGACTTTTTACAAGAGGCTGAACAAGAAACAGCAGATCCATTTGTAGCGGAAGCAGAGAAGCTTTTCGGGAAGGACTTTATTGAAGTTCACGATGATTAATTTGAGTTTCTTCTATATAATGGTGATAATGAAGTTATAAAGTGAAACTTCAATCAGTGGGGGGCTTCATCTCCCACTGATTCGAAGGAACATAGACTAAGTGCGTCACGTCCTAATGCCGACGATGCCACAGGACGTGGCGGTTTTAGTCGGCCTGCCCGTTAATGCGGGATAAATATGAAATTAAAAATTAGGAGGAAATCAATATGCGTGGTATGGGAAATATGCAAGGTATGATGAAACAAATGCAGAAAATGCAAAAGAAAATGGCAGAAGCTCAAGAGAAGCTAGGTGAAGAGCGTCTAGAAGCAACGGCTGGCGGCGGTATGGTTAAAGTTATCGTTTCTGGAGATAAAGAAGTGATTGAAGTAATCATTGATCCGGATGTTGTTGACCCAGAAGACATAGAAATTTTACAAGACTTAATTGTAATTGCAACGAATGAGGCAATGAAAAAAGCGGAAGAACTAACGAACTCAACGATGGGACAGTTTACGAAAGGTTTAAACCTTCCGGGAATGTTCTAGGAGGAAAAAATCATGCATTATCCAGAACCAATCTCTAAGTTAATCGATAGTTTTATGAAATTGCCAGGAATCGGTCCGAAAACAGCGGGCCGACTGGCGTTTTTTGTGTTAAATATGAAAGAAGATACGGTATTAGATTTTGCGAAAGCGCTTGTTGATGCGAAGCGGAACTTACACTTCTGCTCAGTGTGTGGACATATTACTGATGTCGATCCTTGCCAAATATGTGAGGATAAACAACGTGACCGTTCATTGATTTGCGTTGTTCAAGATCCTAAAGATGTCATTGCGATGGAAAAAATGCGAGACTACAGTGGATTATATCATGTTTTGCATGGCGCAATTTCTCCGATGGATGGTGTCGGACCAGAGGATATTAATGTTCCTTCCTTATTGACGCGACTTCAAGATGAAGAAGTCGAAGAGTTAATCTTAGCGACAAACCCGACGATTGAAGGAGAAGCAACAGCAATGTATATTTCTAGACTTGTCAGACCATCGGGAATAAAAACAACTAGAATTGCACATGGTCTCCCTGTGGGTGGAGATCTCGAGTATGCAGATGAAGTTACATTATCAAAAGCACTTGAAGGTCGACGCGAGTTATAAAGGGGAACGAAGCACATGTTCAGAAAACGAAAACTGAAAAAAGCATTTGATGAGAAGTTAATGGCTTTAATGAATGAAACGCGTGAAGAGTGGGAGCAAGCAAAGTTCATTGAAACCCATCTTGACGATTATGACCAAGAAGTATTTATTCGACGTAAGATTGCTGAAAGCAAACATTTTTATTTATACACGGAAGCAAAAGAAAGAAAGTTGGGGAAAGCTTAATAACTTTCTCTTTCGATTCATACAATGGAACATTCCAAATTAAAAAGGAGTGTTCCTAATGAAATTAGTTTTACCAGTATTATTACTTGGATTTGTTTTATTAGTTCTATTAATGGACAAGAGGCAGGTCAAAAACATATTTGAAACCATTTCAGTCTATTGGTTTCGTTTAGCATTTTCATTTTTGGTTTTGTTTGTATTAAATATCGCAGCAGGTTTTTTTGGTGTTTATGTTCCTATCAATTTAACGTCAGGCCTTGTTATTACTGTATTAGGGATACCCGGACTCACATCTATTTTAGCGATTGCACTTCTTTTTTAAAAAAGGGGTTGCATTCGTGGAAGTAGGGTGGTATAGTTATAAACGTTGCGAACGAGAGCAACACAAACAATCAAAACAACT
>CANSAF010000139.1 GCA_947644645.1 uncultured Sporosarcina sp.
CCTTCTTTTTCCCTAACAAACGTAATCATCCAACAAAACACCTCCGTTTTCCTGTCATAAAATGACCATACCACGCATTAAGTAGCCTGTAAATTGCGTCAAATCAACGAAAACGAAGTTATCTCACGAGATAATTAAGTTATTCATCGCGGAAAAACAAGAAAATCCCCATAAAAGGAGATTTTTGAAAATACATAATAGAATTATCTTTGTCGAAAAGTTTTTTAATTTTCATTTAAAACATATTCAAAAAAGAAATGAGAACAAAGTATCAAGCCGTAATACGTTTTCTTTTTACAACCCGATATATCTCCCTGCTTTGATGTAAAATCTCCATTAGAAATTGATAAGTCCCATAGCAAGCTGTGACATTTAATTGTTCATTACATGTATGTTCAAACTGATAGCCAGCAGATAAATTCACACTTTCAATTCCATTTTTCGCCCAAATAAATGTATCGCTTGACCCGCCGTCTACCGCCTTCCAAGGGCCTAGCTTACAACCTTGAGCAGTTCTTTCAAGCACTCTTTGAAAATTCTTCGAGCAGAAAGCATCATATCCGCCTCTCGACGTCACAATATCATAAGTTCCGCGCCTATCAATCACAAATGCCATGTCTACATCCCATAAAAAAGATTGCGTTACTTCCCGCGCGCCGCATAATCCAATCTCCTCTTCCACCGTAAAAATATATTTAATCGTCCCATCAAATTGTTTTTTATTCAATGATTTGGCAATCGCAAGTACAACATTGACACCGGCTCGATCATCCGCACCAAGAATCCCTTCGCTACTTGTCCAAACATCTCCGTCTTTAACGATTTCTCTTCCTTCTATAATTCGCTCAACCGTATCAAGATGTGCATTCAACAACACCGTTGGACCTGAACCAAAACGTTTCTCTCCAAGAATATTTCCATAATGATCTGTCGTCATATGATCGACAAAAGGCTTCAGTTCTTCTATAACAAACATTCGAATAGCTGACTCATTCCCGCTTTCACCCGGGATATTCAATACTTCTTCAAGTTGATGCAAAAACTTTCCTTTTAACATTAATTCAGCACTTTTCATATAAATCCCACTCGCCTTCTCCTTCGATATTTTTGATAATGTCACAGCAATAGATGGTAAATTCTCCCTTTCTGTCTCACTCCATAAGCTAAGTCTATTTCGTCGAACGCTTACACCAACCGCTTCTAAAATGCTTTGCGCTTTTTGAGTAAAATCCAATGTTTCAAAATAAACGGTTGGTTTTCTTTTCTCGTGACCATCACATGATAATGTCGTGACACAACCTAAACGATTCAACTGCATGACAACGCCTGAAATAAACGAATCAATAAATGTAAGTTGAATTTCTCCCTCTTTAAAGAATGCGCCTGTTTGACTTTCGCAATGTTGTTCAATCGATTCCCGCCAAATCTTCTCATCAAAACGCGTTACGTCCGTTTCAATCATTTGACCGAATTTTACATATGAAATCCCGAGTTCCGATAGAATTTGTAAACAAAAATCACGATTATATTGCGTCAATGCCGATAAATCAAATCCTCTATCGTTTTCCTTCGCCTCAAAACCATAACCATTTAATAACCAATTTAAATTTCTTTCCATTTTCATCAGCTCCATTTCCAATTCATTGCCCTAAGTATACAAAAAGCCCTGTGACCGACCTGTCACAGGGCAAAGCAATGATTAACGGGCCTCATAGTCAAATACTAAATAGTTTACATCCAACAAACGGTAACTTCGCGCATCCGGAATATTCTCGATTCTTTTATCCCAAAGCCCAGCCTCTTGTAGCTTAAGATTTAAGCGCCTAATCTTCTGACGATAATTGGTCCATAATTTATCATCCGACATGTCCAAAACATTACTTTGTAACTCAAATATTTCAGATAAAGGAAGCCCTTCTTCTCCCCCAATTAATAAACTTTTGAGTAAAATAGCTTGTTGATAAGTAATTCGACATTTTTCTTTAAAGCGAATAAAATATTCATCCGTCGTCAAATCAAGCACTAACTGTTCACGGTCCCAATGATCCATTACTTGGTGATATTCATTTGCGGAAACAAATTGGTGATGCGCATTTGAATGAATTGAAAACTCCCTCTTTTTCAATTGACTATCCATCTTCTCTTTTAAATCTTCAATTGAAATTCCCTCTGCTTCTAGCTCATTTTCATTTTCCATTAAAATGTCGGCTTGTTTTCCTGCTTCTTGCGCGATACTTGCAGCACAATATCCGATAAATAAATGCGCTTTAATTTTCTGATCTGCTGTTAAAATGTTATCATCATCTTTTCCTTGCACGACTTTCATGAAATGTTGAATTGCCAAAATCCATTTTCGTTCTTCATACATTAAAAACCCATAGCGATAATTCGCAACAAGATTTCCAGGATCTAAGCGAAGGATTTTCTCAAATGTACTTTTGGCAACATGACGATCTTTCTGTCCTGTTTTCATTACATAAGCATATTCCATTAAATAGTCGATTAACGAGGCTTGTTCCTCCGCATCTAGTACACCAACTAGCTTGTTCTTTCTCAAAAGTTGAAACGATAAACCTGCTATAGACGCGTTCACACCATATCCTGCTTCTTCTTGAAGCTTAGAAATCTTTTCTTGTAATCGTTTGATTTCTTCTATTCTCGACATTCATTACCCCTCCTATATTTTCTTTATCACCAAAAACAGCCCCAATGCTCACCAGGACTGTTTTTCTTCTTAAACTTTTAACATCTCTTTAAATGCGTCAACTAAAATAATTTCACGTTGCTCAACAAATTTTGGGAATGCTTTCATATCAAAATCTACTTGTGGAATATAATGTTTTTCCGCGTAATCTTGTCGTTCTTTTTCTGTTAAAAAGGCTTCTTGAACCCATTCAATAAATGGTTTGTTCGACTTTTCAATATTCGGTATGCCTTCAAGTAATTGAAGGTTTCCGAGCGAATTCACTTTATCCATATATGTATCCAATTCATCTTCAGCAATTCCTAACTTCAATAATTCTTTTCGTGTAAATAAACTTTTCGCAAAAATATGATCCAAATGGAATTTATTGCGGAAATCTAATGTCGGATAAAGAACAGATAACACGGAGAATGTATGACTTTGTCCGTACTGGTAATTTAATAGGTTATTCAATTCATCTTGGTCGAAAGTAAATGTTTTCGTTGATCCTTTAAACGTTTCGATAATTTCAGCGAGCGGAAAACTGCCTGGATTTTCCTTAATGACACGGCGAAGCGATCTTAACACATTATCAGGTGTGCCACTAAACGCTCTTTTCAGTAATGCGATAACAAACCATTTCCTCAAAACCGCACGATCTTCTTCATATGCCTTTGCAATCGCATAATGTTGCGGGCGCCCTAATTGATTCAAATAATAAGCAATGGGAATTAATGCGTTATTTGAGGATAAATTGCTTTCAGAGTAACCAAAACTTGAAACAAGGTCAACAGCCAGTCGAATGGCTTCTTTAATTTCTTCCCATTCATCTTCAATCTTTTGCATCGTACTCGCATTGAAATTATCAACTTTAAACGCAATATCACTGAAATCTGCAAGCACAAGACAAGATTTCAACACGAAATCTTTATTGAAGTGGAAACCATCGCCAATTTGATTGATATCATCGACAAACTCTGTAATTTCCTTTCGCGCATCTTTATTTTTCCACTGTGCCGTCGCAATCGATAAGAGTAAATCCGAGTAGCTAAGCTTTGTCCCGCCACTATTGACACGGATAAAAATATTCAATACTTTTTCTAGCGCTTGATCTTTTTCCAAATAATAGTTGACACTTGGTGTTTGATGAATCGCTTCAAACAATTTAAATAATGTTTCAT
>CANSAF010000140.1 GCA_947644645.1 uncultured Sporosarcina sp.
TCTTAAAATGTCCGGAATCGACCATTAGAACGAGATTACAGCGCGCGCGGAAACAGTTAAAAAATCGAATGATTGATTATGAATGGGAGGTATTCCACGATGAATCAAATTAAAAAAATTAGAAAAAGAGCTTCATTCGATCACTTTGTCAGATGAGAAAAAACAATCGATGTTAAGAAAGATGAACCAGAAAAAACGTGTCAATTGGTCTTACCGATTTGTGTTAACCGCGTTTACCTTGCTGGCCATCAGTTTTACTTACTCTTTACAGGTGAGATTGGCAGTGTCAATCATACCGCGCCACCTGAAGTTAGTGAAGCGCATTCTTTATTTGCGACCGACCAATCAAAATGCTTTTAATGATAGGCTTTTTCATCTCTTTCGACAAGGATACGCCATCTGAGTTGTGTCCCGGGCAATCGCCCAACAATTCAGGTGGCGAGGAATTGTCGTCGCTGACAAAGCGAAAACTTTCTAATCTATCTTTTTAAAGGTCGTCAAAACAATCTGTCAATGGTATAATTAAACAAATGAAATGGGGTGAATACCAGTGACAACAATTACGGCTAAAATTCAAATTTACGTGCCTGCCCATGACGTGGAAATCCTCGAATCCACCACAACTGCTTACCGGCATGCATGTAATTGGTTAAGCAAAAAGTCTTTCAAACACAAGTGCTGAATATAGTCAAACTCAACAATCTTTACTACAAAAACCTTCGTGAAAACTTCGGATTAAAAAGTCAAATGGCTCAATCGGTTATCAGAACGGTCGTTGCGAGATACAAGTCCGCGAAATCAAACGGTCATCAATGGTCTGAGGTACATTTTCAGCTCCCCGAGTATGACCTCGTTTGGAATCGTGATTATTCGCTCAATCAAGACTTATTTTCAGTCAATACTTTAAGCGGTCGTTTAAAATTTAAATTTGAGAAAAAGGCGATGAAACGTTATTTTAATGGCACTTGGAAATTTGGGACAGCTAAACTTGTCCATAAATTCAACAAATGGTTTCTCCACATCCCCATGACTAAAAAGTTTGAGGAATTAGAACCCCAAAATGTCAATCATGTTGTCGGCATTGATCTAGGCGTAAATTTTCTCGCAACGACTTACGACACCCACGGTAAAACAAACTTTTTTAGCGGCAAACAAATCAAACAGAAACGCGGACACTATCAAGCACTACGTAAACAACTTGCCAAAAAACAAACCGCTTCAGCGCGTTCAAGAATCAAAGCCATTGGTTCAAGAGAAAACCGTTATGTGACGGATGTCAATCATCAAATCACAAAGGCACTCGTTGAACATTACCCAAGAGGGACTTGTTTTGTCCTCGAAGATTTGACAGGCGTGCGCAAAGCGACTGAAAGAGTATGTGTGAGCCATAGGTATGTAACCGTTTCTTGGGCATTCCATCAATTTCGTGAAATGTTAACCTACAAAGCGGCGATGAAAGGACAGTTAGTCATCGTCGTAAACCCAGCTTACACTTCTCAAACATGCCCAAAATGTGCACATAGAGCGAAAGAAAATCGCCATAAAAAGACGCATACTTTCTGTTGTAAAAACTGTGCATACACATCAAATGATGACCGTATTGGCGCAATGAATCTCCACGATAAAGGCATGAAAACCTTATGTGGCGGTACGATTTTGGCATGACCAAAATCGTAAGGGCGAAGTCAACCGTCCTGCGTATCTTACGTCAAATAAGATACAGATATCTCCTCAATTTAAGGTAGGAGTACCTTGTACGTTCGGACTACTGGAGAGAGATAAGTGTAAACTCGTTTAGTGAGGGCTAAACGGGCGGTAATCTAGTATTGCCGACACAAGCCCCATCTGAAAAGTGTTAATATCGAAGATTTGCGTTCAGGTGGGGTGTGTTGACGACGCGACCTTAATTCCTATTTACTCATTGAATAAGCAAGCTTTGTATTTCTCGGTAATGGATCGTAAAAAAAACAGGGGAAGCCCTAGAAGAATTAAAGTTTGAATGACCTTCTTCTATAAAAACCACACCAGCAAATGTGAATGACTTGCTGGTGTGGTTTTTAGGGAATGTTGGATTTTCTTTCGAAATAGGTGTGGAGTCTAAAATTACATGTTTCCTTCGTCCATTCATATAATTTTTGCCTATGCTCGTTTGTAGGTGATAGATGGATTGTGAAAAGGTTATTTTCAAAGGTAATTAATCCTTTTGAAGAGTTGTCCATTTTGTGAAGGGCATTCTTCTTAAGAAACAACACATCACATCACTTTTTTGACATCCGCAATTAGTTCTTCGTGATCTTTATTTGATAGACCATCGTATTGTTTGATTACTTCGCCTTTTGGATTGACCAGGAAAAAAGCAGTGCTATGCACATAGAGATGGTCTTCAGGCCCACCATCGATTAATACACTTTGAAAAGATTCATTGGACAGCTTTTGAATCGTGTCAAAATCATAGCCTGTTAAAAAGGTGATGTTGTCATCGTTTATACTATAATCTTTCGCAAACTCTTGAAGCACTTCTGGTGTATCAAAGTCAGGATCGATACTAAAGCCAACAATTGGTGGCGTTATACCATCGTTACTAAGTGTGTCATGAATGTTCAAAATATAGGCTGTTGTTCGTGGGCAGACCATTCTACAATTCGTGTAGAAAAAGTAAGCAATCCACCAGCCGTCTTGTAATTCATCGGATGAAATCGTTTCACCGTGTTGGTCTATAAATTCAAAATGATCTACTGTTGAGGTCATATTTGACTTGATTTTTTCGTTACTACAAGCAACAAGTGTCAAAATTAGTAGTATGGTGACGAATAATCTTTTTTTCAATGTTATACAATCCTTTCTAAAACAAGGACAAGGACGTAAAGTTCATGCGGAAGCAAGTACTTCTCCATCGCATGAATTTCGATCCTTTTCCGTATATTATCATACTATACAGCTTAAGATTTTAATAGCATTTTTACATCTCGTAAGTAGTATAACCGTGATAAATGTTATGTGCAAAATTCACAATCATCTAAACCCCCAAGTTTGAAATTCATTTGCCTCTCTGACTTATCCCGCTTCATATTCGTCTATCTCGGTTTTATCTAGTAGCTCATTTTCATCGCCTGGGTTCTTCTGCTTGATTATCTTTTTCAACTTCTATGGTTCTAGATGCTTTCCTGTTCGGTGTGGATTGTTGTGTTTTTGTGCTAGGAATTCTGTTAATGCAGAGTATTTAAATCACTGGTGACATTTCATCTCCTATTCATGCTAAGATAAAAATTTCTAATTGTGTACATAATATAGCCCATTGTAATTCCGAATGTAAATATCCAAATGGTAGGGTTATTAAATGCAGCGGCATGCATGCCTAATCTATTTTAGATAAAATGTTGTGGATTTCCTAGATACCAAAAGAAAATATGCACGGTTAAAGCAATGGATGGAATGCCTAAAATCAAACCTGTAATCTTTTCTTCCTTTTTGTTATACATATATAACAACTTCTGTTCCACTCATTGAAATTGATTCGATTAATTTTATATTTACTTTATCTCCCTTCGTTTCTACTATGTATATTAAGTGTATGGTTACTTTATAGTTTTGTCAGCGGAAATTCGGTGACCGGACGAAATGATATGCCGACTTGTCTGAATTCGTAAGTGAAATACATAAGAGTGACTTGGCAAAAGAAATTTTTAAAAAATGAGTCGGAAATCTATTCTATTCCGTCTATAGTGTAAGGGTAGGTTAGGAGGTCGAGAGCACTTTGTTATCCATTGAAAAAGTTATAGAAGAATACGGGGATTATTTAATGCGTGTCGCTTATAT
>CANSAF010000141.1 GCA_947644645.1 uncultured Sporosarcina sp.
AATTTGATGAGCAAGCAATGATTTCCTCTTTTGATATTTAAAATTTATAAGTATCGACTTCGACCTTGATCGTGAAGTTTTAATATTTTTGCATCAAATATAAAATTGCTGTTAATTAATTGCATTAAAAAGCTAAGTTTTAGTCCTTAAAAAAGAGAAGTAAGTGATCAAAAATACTTACCTTCTCAATTTTAAGGAGAGATAATCCAGTTAATTTAACTGGTTTGAAGGTAATTCTGTTCGGAGAGACAATCGAAAAGTTTTTTTACTGCTACTTCTCCAGCATGGGCCCATTTACTTTTATCTTCAATATGACCATCGGTGTCAAGTGGTGCTTGAAACTGGCTAAAACCTGTAGCATCTAATAACGAGCTTTCATCACTATCCAACCCGAGATTGACGACATGTTTAATCACAAACGGGGTTGTGAATTTAATAAGGGCTTCAGGCCGATCAAGCTCTCCGTCCAACACGACGAACGGGATACGAATGTAAATGGTTTCTGCTCCTTCTCGATATAAGGTATGATCAAAACATCCATGATAATAATCCCAGCTACCTCCCAGATGGTATCCTTGTTCTTCAACACAGTTGTTTACAATGCCAAAATAAGCAACATGTCCTTCTAAATCGGTCTGTAATTTTAACAATCCCGTAACTCCTCCTTAAAAATGGTGATCTAAAAAGTGTTCTCTAAAAAAGAGAAAATATGTGCTGCATAAATCATTTAAGTGGAGAGAATTTTTGGGTTATCCTGTAGGTTTTTGAATTTCATGTAATTCATTCCATTGTTATATGATTCATGCAACAACCATTGTCAATGAGACAAATTATTGATTGTGGTGCTTCTTGTTCAAGTTCAATTTTTCATTGGACGCAACGAACAATCATAGGCTTTATTTTTTCGTCCTTGTATACAGCAAAAGTAGTTTTGAAAGTGGCTGACTAACTTTTTAGGTGAAATACTCCAATTTTGCTTCAGGGAAAAATTTTTCCAAATAATGATTAAGATCCTCTTTTATCTCAGCTTCTTCATCCTTTGGGTAAATGTATTTTCCGATGCCATATTTTCCCCATTTATATCTTCGTTTTTCCCCATTTATATCTTCGTTTTTCCTCATCTAATTCTAATTTTGACTTCGGATAATTTTTCTGAATCACTCTTTTGGCAGGTTTCGTAAAACGATGCTGAATAAATTCGAAAGTTAAGTCTTTCTTTGCCTCTTTGGGTAGTTCAGCTTCTAAACGTTTGAACATGCGATAATAGCCTTCCTGCCAACCTTCGTGAAGATAAATTGGCGCGACGATAAACCCGAGTGGATAGCCTGCTCTTGCAACTTTTCCAGCAGCCTCGATTCGTTTAGCTAACGGCGATGTCCCAGGTTCGAAATGCTTGATGACATAATCAGCATTAACACTAAACCGAAAACGCGTTTTTCCATTATGTTTAGCATCAAGTAAGTGGTCAACGTGATGGAATTTCGTCACAAACCTTAATTTCCCATATTCTGATTTCCCAAAGTGTTCTATGGCTCGTTTTAAAGTATGTGTTAAGTGATCGATTCCAACGATATCTGATGTACAAGCCGCTTCAAACCTCGTAATTTCAGGGGCGCGTTCTGCCATATATTGATCAGCAGTGCGAAGAATTTCTTCAACATTGACATATGTTCGGATATACGGTTTACTTCCCATTGTTGTCTGTAAATAGCAATAATGACAGTGCCCCATACAACCTGTTGCAAAAGGAATCGCATACTCCGCAGATGGTTTTGATGTATCAAACTTTAGTGTTTTTCTAATCCCAACGACTAATGTTGATTTAGCAATGCGGTATTTCTGAAAATCATTTTCTCCTGGCAGATTTCTTACTTGATTATGGGAAGTTGTATAACGTATTTCAACATTCTCTTTTTTGAATTTTTCAAGGAGTTCTTTCCCTAATGGATAATTTAGTGAATCGGGTTCAAAATATACTAGCTTAGGCGAAAATGGTTTATTCACTCTAATGACCTCCTAAGTTTAATTAGTCATTCTACTCTTGCCATTGAACTTTTCTAATGAATAAAAGCCTATGTTATCGGGCAAATCTTAAAAATCACCCTTTCAATATTTTGTATTTACTATGCGCTGATTTTTAAAAATAAATCTTTCCAAAATATTGGATTTAAAGAATTTCTTCTAAAAATGCGCAATCCTTTCCAATATGCTTTGACCAGAACGACAGCATATTTTAAGCAAGTGATTTAACTTATTGATAAATTCAAGCTGTTTAGGCATGATTGTGAGCGAATCGTTTGTTTGGCTTACATCGGTACAACGAATGGATGAAGGAGTATATACGAAGCGTTCGGTAGGAATAGTTTACACTTTTTAGAAAGTCTTTTGGAGGGAAAATGATGTTTTTAAATGCTGTAATGCTTGACTCAAAAAAAGGGGATTGTGCACCATCAATTTATCATCCTTAAGGTTAACAGCCGGTTAATCCCGGCTGTTATCTTGATAAAAAGACTTAAAGCTCGTCTTATTTTCAAGCGATTACTTACCTTTTTTGTTATTGGAATCATCAAAATCGGTTTCCTCACCAAATTCGGTTGAATAATCCAAATCATTGTAAGACCGCTGATGAACACTTTGTTCTACGTCTCTGCTCGATCTGAATAAAAGTGCAATACTAGCTAGACCACTTAAACCAACTAAGGCATAAACAATTCGCGAGAAGAAAGCGTCTTGTCCGCCAAAAAGCGTTGCAACAAGATCGAATTTAAAGAAACCAATAAGCCCCCAGTTGATCGCGCCGATAATGATGAGAATTAAAGTGATTCGATGAAATGCATGCAATGGCAATTACACCTCCTTCCCTTTCGGTAAGTTAGGATGCAATCATAGTGTTCGTTAAAATTGCAGAATTATGCTATGACTTTAAGAAAGTTCTCCTATTGAGATTGTGAAAAAATGAGGATTTTTAAAATGTGAACAGTGCAGACTACAATCAAACAAATGGAATTATAAAATGCATATTCTATTTAGGATGATTAAAACGAGTGCAGGGAAGTGTCTTGATGAAAGTTTGGAGGCATGGACCACTTGGTTATAAAAGCCGTGGGGAATATCGATTACAGACCTAGTAATATGAGTGTTGACAATCCAGTTTATATGTTCCATTGTCCTATTTTAGGTGGAGTGATGGGGCAAGTTAAAGTTGAGTAGGGGTGAAATGCTTAGTTGAATGAATCCAGTATTAGCAATTCCGCCTCGGCTTGATTGCGTCGCGATTTTTAATTGAGCTTGCTCCATGAAATGAAAGTCCCTTCAATATCCCTGCCATCTTGTTCCAATATCAGTCACTCTAGACATTTCGGACTTTTCGGAAAGGCAAAAGACGCCTTTTTTGAATTTAGTTTCATGAACAAAAAGTGTGGCAGCAGGATTTAAAGTAATGGAATCTGCAAGTAAAAATATTCCAAAAGTTAACTTAGAGCTTGTTGGTAAAGCACGTTCTAGAAGAATATCTTCAGACACATGTTGTTTACCTAGAACATGATAACGACGTTCAATAATGATTTAACAGCTCACGGGCAGGATAAATTCCTGTCCACGGGCTTTTTAGTGCGTTTAAGCGTTGAAAATGCATCTTGAATAAATAATGTGCACGCAATTCATGATAATGTCCACGCAATCCGCGAAAATGTGCACGCAATCGACGATATTGTGCACTGAATAAATAATGTGCACGCAATTCATGATAATGTCCACGCAATCCGCGAAAATG
>CANSAF010000142.1 GCA_947644645.1 uncultured Sporosarcina sp.
ATATCAGGTAATGAGACGTTCAAAACCATTTCATTTAATACGCTAAAAAAAGATAGAACGCAAAGCCAAATTAAAATTTGGTTGTGTCGTAAATTTGATTGTGAATAAGACGTATTCACATTTCGCCCTCCAATAATGAGGGTAGACGCAGTTTATAGGGCTAATGATACGTTTCCCTCTTTTAATTGAACCCTGTTACATTCATTGCACTTCATAATTAATGCCTCCTAATCTTGATTGAAACATTTTACCACATACAGACTAAGTTTTAAATTCAGTTTTCATCACTTATTCCGTTAAATTGCCCGTTTGTTGAACATCTTTTGTATCTCAATAAACCACATGAACTAAAACCGATCCATCATCAAAAACAGAAATTTGAACAGGTTGATAATCAACTTCGTCAAAATAGCAAATATGATTTTCGTCTAATTGCTCACGGCCACCTTCACGATAGCTTTTGCCATAACGTTTTCTAAAATATTGTTTTGCTTCCAACACTGTTTTAAAATCAGGAAAATTCGCCTCATCTTCTCTAGTAATCATTCAATCTACCTCCTTTTTGTCATTTTAATTCGCCTGTTTCTTTGTCGAAATCGCTTCGACCATATTTCCGTTCTTGATAAACAGCATCGAAATACAATCTAATCAATCCAGTATGCGACCGCAAAACAGAGTTTATTATCTTCATGCTAGGCAAATTATGTTCAGCCCCACGAGTTTTAACAAATCTCCTTAACTCACGAATGTTTGCTAGTCCATTTTCATCAATCAAATCACAGACATCATTCAACATGTCGTCTTTGTCTTCGGCATCAAGCGTTATGTACCGATCAATATCAAAGTTGTTCAGCAGCTTAATGTCTTTCTTGTCATACACACGTTTCTTTTTAGCAATAGCATCTTTTGATTCATGAGTTAAATACAGATATATATTCTCCATGCTTTGAACTACAATTTGAACCATAGAAACACTCTTATCGCCCAAAATTTGTCTTACTTTTTTACGCACACTATCAGTGGTTACTGGATTTTTTGCTACATAAATTACATGATAGTGAGCCTTTTTATATTTTTGCCCTTCAACATCACTTAAATCTTTATCATGAAGTGGACTAATTGCAATCGGCAAACCAATTGATTCTAATTTCATTTCCCAATCTTCAGGGATAGATTCGGGGTATAATAAAAACGTGAAGTATCTTGCTTTATCTTTAGCCATAATGATATATTCACCTTACAAAAATGAGTTGTAAATTGAGCGTACCTTTCGCAGAGGCGCTCTTTTTTTATGCTCATTGATGCCCCTTCTTATGATTTTCTACAACATCATTCATATATCTCCGCACATCATAAGTCACAATTTTCCCTTGCTCCAACAAAGCTTGCTTATATTCAAAATACAACTCTTTGGGAATACGGATCGTTACACTTTGCATTTCTTCTTTTTCATTTTTTTGAGCCATAACAAAACCTTCTTTCTCATGTTTTTTTATTAGTATATAACATTATTCGGATGGAGTAAAGCATTACAGGGAAATACAAATTTCCGAAATTCAGCTGAAAAGTCGCTGAAAAGTCGCTGAAAAGTCGCCGAGAACTCGCCCACCACAAACCCTTGTCCCACCTGGCTTCGTGCGGCTTTTTCGCTGAAATTGGCACTCGGCACTTAAAGGGGGGGTCGTAGTAGCCCCCCCTTTTTCCCTCTCTCCTCGTAAAATCTAGTTCGAAATCCAGTTCATAAAAAGCAAAAAAAGCCCTTAAAAAACACAGGGCTTTTCTAAAAATCTAAAACCATATTTCTAATTACTTTAAAAACGCTCACAAGCCTTTTTAAGCCGCATTGCTTAAAAAACCACACAAACCCTAGCAAACTACTTCAAAAGCTCTTAAAAACGATTTTGAAGAGAAATAAGGGCATTCTAAGATCAATTACAACTCCATGCCACTAGATCTGCTTTTCGTTTTCTTCTGTTGCTGCCGCTGCTGAGAAAGTTCTTTGTTTTTCTCCACCAGCCAATCCATCGAGAAATCTGCTTCTTTAGCCCGTTTTATAAATTTCTCTAAAAACAATTTAATTTTACCAATCGCTTTTTCAAGTCGATTTTGTGGAATCGTCTTTTCTTCTTTATTTTCTTCGAGGATCTCCAGCCAGTTTTCTCCCTCTTCTTTATTCTTTGGCATACGGTCATTCTCTAAATTATGAAGCACTAACCGGCCTTGAAATTCTAACGTACTAATCTGAAGATCGGGCTCTTTTTCTTCCAAAATACTTTTATAAACAATTGCATTTTCTGTTTGTCGATCTCGCTCTTTTTGCAACAATGTAATTTCTCTACCAAAATCAATATTTCGATAGCGAAGATGTTCGTTATCTTCCTCGAAATTTTTCACATTTACTTTTAAATTTTTAATTTCTTCAACAGCTTTTGATTTGTATTTATCAAATCGTTGTTGAATTCTAATACTCGAATTCGATAACTCTTTCATTTTCTCGTAGCGTTCCGCTGGCAACATAACTACTTCTTTTTTATTAAAGACTCCAACAGTTTTCTTCTCAACTTCTCGCTCAATACTTTTCAAAACTTTTTGCGGATATTTAAAACTCTTAAATTCGTTAGCCATTTCCTCTTTCTGCTGTTCAATCTCCGCTGAATATTTTTTCAGCGAATGAATATTTTCAATCCCGATCGTCTTATCATTTAAAATTCCTTCTTGATAAATTTCAGGGATTCGCTCTTTCAAGTGTCTATCTAAATCAGTGTGAAAACTTTTCAATTCCGATCTCGTCAGCACTTCTTTCGCTGATACTTTTTCACGCTCTTTTTTCTCATCCCAAACAACCGGAACAAAATCAAAATGCATGTGAGGGGTTGTTTCATCATTGTGGACATTCGCTGAAACGACGTTCTCCTGTCCTCCATAACGATCTGTAAGAAATTCGTATGTTTCCTCAAAGAATTTCCTCTGATACTCAACAGATTCATTGTGAAGCGATTCAGGCAGTGTGACGATCCACTCACAGCACACCTTTACATCTTTCCGATTCATGCAATAAACTTCACTCAATCTTTCGTCCATGCGGGAAAGTGTATCTCCGTCTTTTTCGCATAAATCATAGTTCAGATGTGTACGCTCTGTATCAATATTTTTGTTGGAATGGTTTTCTGTTTTTCGGTCTAAGTGAATTGACAAGCCTTGCATATTTCCTTTAGTGAATTTCTGAACGTGCGCCATCTCGTACACCTCCATTTGAGAAGAGAATAACACATCAGGCGAGAGGAGCCAAAACCATTTGGTATAACACGGTATACCAGAATTCTTCTGGACGTGCTCTGCGAGGCGAAAAGCAAGGGAGCAAAAACCGCTCCCCCAAATTCAAAAGCAAAAGAAAAGATCATGGGCTTTGCCCAAACCCACGAGGGAAAAGTTTCCCCTCGACCCCCTCCAAAAAGCTCCCCCAACCCCCTCACTTTTTGAGGGGGCTCCCTCGCCGGTTGGCAGGTCAAAAGGTGTTGCCTTTTGACGAGCCAAGAGGGTTCGGGTGTAGCAAAATTGTCAACTCCTTAAATTCCTTTCGCTGTCGCTTCAGTCAGACATTTACCGTTGACAATTGCCACGTATTTTCTTCTGCAGAAAGTTTCACTTTTAGCCGAAGAAAATAAAAAGAGGTGGCAAATTTGCCACCTCTTAAAAATTTTCTGATCTTCAACAATCGCGCCCGATTGCTTAAGAAAGCTAGAAGTCATTTAATTTATCTCTG
>CANSAF010000143.1 GCA_947644645.1 uncultured Sporosarcina sp.
ATCATCATTTTGAGAAAAAGGAACAAAATGAACATATGACAGATTTGTGACGGAAAAACATTCAATTGTTAAGTGAATGTAAATTTTCAGGGGAAGCTATTTACAATTCGCTTACAAAACAAGCATAATGAGTATCGAACAAAAGAAATGAATGGGGTTGACGACTGAATGGAGTTAAACTGGCAAGAAATGCTTTTCCAATTTCTTGGTGGACTTGGGATCTTTTTATTCGCAATTAAATATATGGGAGACGGACTGCAAAGAGCCGCAGGCGACCGATTACGTGATATATTAGACAGATTTACAACCAATCCTTTTATGGGCGTGTTAGTCGGAATCGTTGTAACGGTATTAATACAATCGAGCTCAGGAACGACGGTTATTACAGTTGGACTTGTGAGTGCAGGATTTATGAAATTACGTCAAGCGATTGGTGTCATTATGGGGGCCAATATTGGGACGACGGTTACTGCATTTATTATCGGTTTTGACGTTGGGGCTTATGCTTTACCGATTATGGGAGTCGGTGCGTTTTTAATTTTCTTCTTTAAGAAAAATGCGTATAAAAACTTCGGAGACGTTGTTTTTGGGTTCGGGGGACTATTTTTAGGTCTCGAATTAATGAGTGATGGGATGAAACCACTCCGTGAATTACAATCATTCGCTGATTTGACAGTTTCCATGAGTGACCAACCGATTTTAGGCGTCGTTGTTGGGACAGTATTTACATTAATCGTACAAAGTTCAAGTGCGACAGTTGGAATCCTACAAGGACTTTATGCAGAAAATCTTGTCGACTTAAAAGCAGCACTACCGATTTTATTTGGTGATAATATTGGGACGACGATTACAGCAGTTTTAGCAGCAATAGGTGCTTCAGTAGCCGCAAGACGTGCAGCTGCAGCCCACGTACTTTTTAACGTAGTTGGGACAGTTGTTTTCTTGATTTTGCTTGTGCCATTTACAGCTTATGTAGAGTGGATTTCATCTGTACTTGGGCTGGAAAATAAAATGCAAATCGCATTTGCACATGGTTCATTTAACGTTGCGAATACAATTTTACAATTCCCATTAATTGGGGCTTGGGCATTTTTAGTGACAAAAATAATTCCAGGTGAAGATGTAACAATCGAATATAAACCAAAACATTTGGATTATCATTTTATCCAACAATCTCCAGCAGTCGCAATTGGACAAGCGAAAGAAGAAATAATTCGTATGGGGAATTTTGGGGTACAAGGTTTAACAGAAACATTTAAATATTTAAAAACAGGTAATAAAAAACATGCGGAAATGGGTTATCAAATTGAAGATGCGATCAATAACTTAGATCATCGCATTACCGATTATTTAGTAGAAATTTCTACAGAAAGTATTTCACCGATTGAATCAGCACGTCATATGACTTTAATGGAGACAGTTCGTGATATTGAACGAATTGGGGACCATTTTGAAAATATTATCGAATTACTCGATTATAAAGATGTGAACCGTGTCGATTTAACAGAAGGTGCTGTTGAAGATTTATCGGATATGTTTACATTAACGATTGAAACGGTTGAAAAAGCTGTTCAAGCATTGGATGAAAATGATATGTCGATTGCGAGAACGGTGACAGAGCAAGAAGATTTAATTGATAAAATGGAACGTACATTTAGAAAAAATCATATTATTCGTTTAACAGAAGGTAGTTGTACGCCACAAGGAGGAATGATTTTTGTGGATATCGTTTCGAACTTGGAAAGAATTGGCGACCACGCGGTAAATATCGCGGAAGCTGTACTTGGAAAACGTGGTTAATAGGGATTGTTCTGGAGAGTTAAAAGAGACTTTCTGGAACGTCCCTCTTTTTGTATCGTCTTATGATTAGAAAGGGGAAGAGTGAATGGTAGTATTAGGATGGATACTGGCAATCATTTGTTTCATCATTGCTTTTTTAGGACTTGTTTATCCGATTATTCCGTCGGCAGTTTTTATGTTTGGTGGATTTTTATTATACGGATGGCTTGCATCATTTGACGGGATGAATTGGTTGTTTTGGATAATTCAAATTTTGTTTTTAATTTTATTATTTGCTGCAGATACATTATCGAATCTTGTCGGTGTGAAAAAATTTGGTGGCTCAAAAGCCGGGATGTGGGGAAGCACGATTGGTTTACTTGTTGGACCGTTTGTCATTCCAGTCGCGGGAATTTTACTCGGTCCTTTTTTAGGTGCGATTTTAGCAGAATTAATCGTCAGTCGTACGGAATTCAAGCAAGCGATTAAAGTTGGGATTGGCTCACTTGTCGGTTTTTTAACGTCCGTAATTACAAAAGGCATTTTAATGATTGTGATGATCATTATTTTCATTATATTTGTCCTGTAAAAGACTTGAGAATGGTTGTTTTTTAGCGGAGCAATCTTAAGATTACTACAACTGCTAAGAAAATCTTTATAAACAGTCCATTTTATTTGAACGTTTATCGTTGTTTTGCTAATCTTAAAGAGTAGCAAGTATACACAATTCTCGAGGAGGAATGGAAAACATGACACACACATTACCAGAACTACCATATGCATACGATGCATTGGAGCCACATTTTGACAAAGAGACGATGAATATTCATCACACGAAACACCATAACACGTATATTACAAACTTAAACAACGCATTAGAAGGACATGCAGACCTTGCGAACAAATCTGTAGAAGAACTAATTTCTGATATGGATGCAATTCCAGCAGATATTCAAACAGCAGTACGCAATAACGGCGGAGGACATGCGAACCACGCATTATTCTGGACGCTACTTTCTCCAAACGGTGGCGGCGAACCAACTGGCGCATTAAAAGAAGCAATCGATGCGAAATTTGGTAGCTTTGACGCATTCAAAGAAGAATTTGCAAAAGCTGGCGCAACTCGCTTCGGTTCAGGTTGGGCTTGGTTAGTACTTAATAACGGCGAACTTGAAATCATGTCTACACCAAACCAAGATTCACCATTAATGGAAGGTAAAACACCATTACTTGGCCTTGACGTTTGGGAGCATGCATACTACTTAAACTACCAAAACCGTCGTCCTGACTACATTTCAGCATTCTGGAACGTTGTTAACTGGGATGAAGTTGCAAAACGTTTTGAAAAATAATTAACAATTAAGGAACAAAGCACATACCTAGAACGTCTAGGTATGTGCTTTTCCTATTTAGGGTGTTATAATTTAAAAGGGATGAATTGAAAAGGAGGTTAGGGAAGCTTGAAAAGAAAAACAAAGAAACAAGAACAGCCTAGAGTCAAGTTACGAAAAAACATTTCCTTCCGAATGAACTTCCTATTCTTTGCGATATTCGTACTTTTTTCGATACTAATATTTCGGTTAGGTTATTTGCAAATTGTAAAAAGTGAAGATTATGTTCGTGAACTAGAACGAACAGAAGAAATTTCTGTGAATACAAGCGTGCCGCGTGGACGTATTTTTGACCGTGAAGGTAGAATTCTAGTCGATAATATTCCAAAAAAGGCGATTACATATACGAAAATGACTTCAACAACTTCAAAAGAAATGTTGGATATCGCAACAGAACTTGCTGAAATAATTGAAAAAGATACAGATAAAGTAAATGTTGCGGATAAAAAAGATTTTTGGATATTGAATCATCAAGAAGAAGCA
>CANSAF010000144.1 GCA_947644645.1 uncultured Sporosarcina sp.
TATTAATCTTATTCTTAAAGATCTATAAAGAACGTCTCCTTTCGGAAATGTCCGCTCGAAAAATATTTTTAAAATTTATTATCTCTCTGTCCACCTTTTTGGAATTCCGCTCTATATAGAGGTTAAAGGGGGGAATTTTTTATGACACATTACTTAAAGAACTACGCATATTTCACGAATAAATTTGATTTAGATAGAGCTGCATCCGAGCACCGCGCCGAACACTTCCAGGCAATGAATAAAACTGACCGCGCTGTTTTGGATGTCATTCGCCAGTATTCGGTTAAATACGGAGCGGCTCATTTGAAGCATGACACAATTGCGAGTGCGATTGGGAAATCAAATGTTACGGTGCGCCGTGCGGTTCGGAAATTGGTTTCATTAGGCATTATCGAAAAAACGCATTATGTCCGCCCTGTGATGAACGGACTTGGCGCGAATATTTATGCAGTGTTGCCTTTTCGGGAGCCTGAAATTAAGCCCGTAAAAAAAGTCCGAGAAACTAGCGTAGAGAAGAAAAATACTTGTCAAGCATGCAGCAAGCCGAAAGAAGAAGCTGCGCCAACAACTTATTTCGGACGCATGAAAGCATTTTTAACATCGACAATCGGCAATGCTAAATTAGCCAGAAACTTTTTCGGCGCATATCGCCAATTAACGATTCCAATGTTGAAATTTAGTATTCATGCGCATAAAGGTGAACTTTTTGAAGAACTCGGTATCCAATCACTGCATATCGCAACGCAAGCAACTAAAAAGAAGCAAATTCATAATCTACCAGGCTATTTTTCGGGTGTTCTACGCGAATTAATGAATGAAGCTTTATTTAGCGATGCATTTATGGACTATGCAGCGCCGCCGATTGGCTATGACGGTGATTGGGAGTGGAAATAAGCAGTTTGATGAGGCATTTTTGAAATTGCGGGCAGATTATTCCGGATTGAGGTGACATTATCGACGATTGTGGGCACATTATGACAAATTGCGGTGACATTATTAATTCCGGGCACAATATTACAGATTGCGGGCACATTATGGCGAATTGCGGTGACATTATTTTTTCCGCGGACATTATCCACGATTGTGCGGACATTCCAGCGAATTCTGCGGACATTTTCAACAGTTGTGCGCACATTATTTTTTCCGCGGACATTATCGACGATTCTGCGGACATTTTATATTCCGCGGACATTAATAAAAAAATAATCTAATCATTAGCACTCTTTAATTATTTCCATTTCATTTTCTGATACAATTACTACAGAGCATTCTTATTAATTTTCCATCAAATAAAAAGGAGTAAATGTAATCATGAATTTGCGTAAGTTATTTCCATTTCTACTATTCATCTCTTTATTAACCGCATGTCAAACAAGTCCGGATCAAACCGATTCCCTATTAACAAAAACAGAAAGTGAGGAAAATATAATGGAATCATTCATTAATTCCGCAAAGCGTAGCGATACTGAAAAAGTTCTTCAGCTTTTAAATGAAGGGGCTGACATCAATGCGACAGATCAGCAAGGAATGACGGCTGTTATGGCTGCGACTGTAAATCATAGAACAGATACAGTATATGCACTGATTCAAGAAGGTGCTGATATTAATATTCGCAATCACAATGAAGATAATGTGCTTCTATATGCCAGTGCCGAAGGATTTCTTGACATTGTAAAATTTGCGGTTGAAGCAGGCGCTGATACGACGCTGACGAATCGATTCGGTGGAACAGCACTTATTCCCGCTGCAGACCGAGGTCATGTTGAAATTGTTGAGGAACTTTTAACCAATTCCGATGTCGATGTGAATCACATTAACCGCCTGCATTGGACGGCGCTTTTAGAAGCAGTTATTTTAGGAGATGGCGGGAAAAATCATCAAAAAATTGTTCAATTATTACTCGAACATGGTGCCGATCCGACTATTGGTGACAGAGACGGGATTACCCCATTAGAACATGCAAAGCAACGAGGCTTTAAAGAAATGGAGAGAATGCTGGAAGAAGCTCATGAGGAGGAATAATTTATGTCTACACAAAAATGGATAAAAAAAGCGATTGAATTAGCGATTGAAAATGAACAAAAGCATAATGGGGCACCTTTTGGGGCAGTCGTTGTAAAAGACGGGAAAATAATTGGAACTGGCGTGAATGAAGTATCTGGAACGAATGATCCTACAACCCATGCAGAAATTCAAGCAGTTCGCGCAGCTTGTCAAACATTGAATACAACCAATCTCGAAGGCTGCGAAATATATGCGAGTACGGAGCCATGTCCGATGTGTCTGAGTGCGATTTATTATACGAAAATAAATACTGTCTATTTTTCTAATCCTAGTAATCCGGCTCAAGATTATGTATACAATCAACTTTCACTTTCTCATGAAAAGCGCGCAATTCGAATGGTGCAACTCGAGCTGGATGAATATTAATCTTTCATTCATATCAGCGCTTAAAATATAAAAATAGGATGATTATAAGATGAAACGAACAACACAAAAAATTTACGGCATCACATTACTGGCTTTATTATTAATTTTAACGGCTTGTACAAATATAGACGCTCCATTAAATACGATTTCAGTTGCAGAATTAACAGATAGAGAAAATGCCATTTTATCGACCACTGCTGAACAATCATTTATCTTTGATTTTAGTGTGGACGATGAATACGAAGAGATCTCTGTATGGGTGGAAAAATATGAATTTGGTCAATTAGTAAAAGATTATACTAGCGAGATGACGACAACCGTTGAAGATGATGGTTTTATTATTTTTACAACTTCAAAGACTGTCGATGAAAGCAGTGAGAAGACTTTTAATATTGGTGTAGGCGATAAGAATGGTTCCTCTTCAATTATTAATATCGATAAAAACGCAGCTGATTTACATGAAATGCCGAGCGTTTGGGGAAATTTTTCAGAAAGTAAAGCTTTAAACGAAAAAGAAAGTGCTTTGGCAAGTATCGGTTATTCAAGCAATGCGTCTGGGATAAGTTCATTTTCGAATGATTTTTATGATGATATGGAAGCATATATGGACAAGTTGGCTACATATGACGTTGCTTATGTATTGAAAGCAAAACTTAAAAAATGAGTTTGTGCAAAAAAGCAACAAGGACTGCTTTAAACGGGCATTCCTTGTTGCTTTTTATTGTGAATTAAATATTCCTAAACTTCAGCCAAGCTATTAAAACCATTGTCTCTCATGAACTTGAAGACAACTTTTGCAATTGGAACATTTTGGGTTTCCATGGTATATTAAATGGGAATGATCATGTTATTAAGTTGCCTGGATGGTTCCTCGAATCATTAAAAATCTAAAGGCGGTGGATAATTATGTACGAAACTAAGGACTCGTATTTCTTTATTGTAAGTACTTCAACTTTAATCATAGCTAGTATCGTTATTGTCTTAACAATAGCAGGATTTTTCTTTTTTAAGAACAAAAAAAGAATTAATAAAAACTAATTTTTCTTTCGTTAGCGGACGCAATTATCACATAATCAGCAATGAGGAGCAGTTCAAACTAGCTTCCCTTATTGCTTTTTTATTTTCCCTCAAACTTTATCAATGATTTCTCCTCTCCACAAACTAAAAACGCCCCACCAAACCTGAACCTAGGCTTGGTGGGGC
>CANSAF010000145.1 GCA_947644645.1 uncultured Sporosarcina sp.
TCACTTCTTTCTCATACTGATAAATGATCGATTCTTTTTCAGTTATTTTTTGTAATAACTCATTGATATTCTGTTGTGCTGTTTTATTTTTTTGTACGATTTCTAATAAATAAGCCAATTTCTCATCAATTTGCTTGAATGATTGAGATGGCTCTTGTAAAGGTTTGACTGCATTTTTTACTTCTTTTTGAAGGGCTTCTTTTTCACTTATTAATTGCCGATTTTCTTCTTTCAATCGATTCATTTCAGATACATTATCCATCGTTTCGTATTTGATTAACTCTGCTTTTAAAAAAATAATCATTTGTTTCAATTGGATGATATCATCATTTTTAATCTTCTCATGAGCCATCAAATCACCTCCTTATTCGTCATTATACTTTAATAACAGTAAAATCTCCTCACATTCCTTTTGGATGATTGATAGTTCTTGTTGAAAGATAGATTCATCTACAGACAATATTGATTGCCCGAGCACTTCTTCCTGTAATATATAAAGCAAGATTTTCTGAAAAGCTTGTGGTTCAATAATAATTTGATTATGTTCATCTTCTTTATAATTTAATAAAAGTTCTACCAAATCCTTTGTCATATTATTTTCCCTCATGATTTCCCGCCTTTTTCACCGCTGCACCACTCAAATTAATGGCATTCACAGCTGCAATCCCCTCTTGATGTGTTTCGCTATATGTAAAGCCCATAATGCTTCCCGCATATTTTTCCGTAGGCGTCCATTTGATTTGAAAATTGGAAAATGTAAGGCTTTCATTTGGTTTAATAGACTGTCGTTCAAGTGGTTTTAACCAAAACTGTTCCAAATTATCTCTTTCGTTCATCCGCTCCCACATGCCAGGATTTTTCACTCTTTGTAATTGATCTGGATAAACATATTTTCCTGTAAAAGAAAAAGGGGAATCTTTCGGTAGATGAATGCAAATATAAGGGTTGGTAATTGTTTGATGTCCGATATTTCGAATATGAAAACTACCTAAACATAAATTTTCACCATTCACTTCATGCGCTAAATTTAATGAATATGTGAAATAACTAATGAACTGGACATCATTCATCACTTTATTAAGCTCTGTTTTGATTTCTAGTAATTGACCTTTGATGTGTTCAATCGATTTTTGCATATCATTTCTCCTTCCTTTTAAAAACATGAAAAAAAGAGAGGATAACCCTCTCTTTATACTATGTCCCATCTTTAGCCCTTATGAGTATCAATGACAATGCTTATGATCCGGGAATAGATAAGGACATTTCGGCGGATGTACAGGTGCGGCACATCCTGTAACGAAGTCTTCACGTGGTTCACAGAAACCAGCTACAATTTCGACAGTGACTGGATAAGTCGATTGAATGCTTTGACAAGTTGTGACAGAAATTGTTAAATCTGAAAATGTAATCGTTCCATTTCCAGCAATTAACGCGCCTGAACTCATGACAAAACAATTTAATTCTGTAAATGTAATTTCTACATCTGTTCCTTCAGGTGCACATAATGTGACCATTTCATTTCGCGACGTCGGGATGCCCGAGCTTCTATACATTTCACCAGTCGGTAAAGTGACAATTAATGTCGCAATAAAGTTTTTACGAAGTGTCAATTGCTGTAAACATAAATCCATGCCATCGACACATAATTGACGGTCTTCACGGTTTAAAATTTCTACTGGATTTACCGCAGCCGGTGTTACTTCACACTCCACCATCGCATTCGTTAAATTGACCGTTTCCGTCACACCTGGAAATGTAATTTCACCCGTTGGCGCAATATCAAATGTGTTTTCTTTCATAATCCAATCATAAACTTTGTCGACCTTTACACAGACCAAATCTTCGTGTTCGTAATTTTCCTCTTGCACTTTTTAACACCTCCCTACTTTCTATCATTCGTATCATATGTCGTCCAAGCACGAGGGAATGGGCATCAGGGTAGTAAAAACCTTTAATTCACTGAATTGAAATTCGAATAATAAGATGGAAAGAAAGGAGTGAAATGATGAAAGATCAAGATGTTAATCACATCGAAAATATCGAAGATTTACAAAAGAAAATTGAGTATTATAAAGAAACTTTACATGCCTTAAACAATCAGGATACAACGGATGAACTGAACCGTTTAAACATGAAAATCAATGACATAGAACAGTCCATAACTGAAGTCTATCAACAACAAAAAATTGAACTAGAAAAATACGTAATGGAAGTTTCAATGCTTACAGAACAACTAAACACTTTACACCAAACCGTTTATGAATTAACAGAAAAAGTCTCCACTTTTATAGAAGAGAAAAGCCAAATGGAGTCTAAAACAAAACATTCGACTCAACCATCTACTCCAACAACTAGTATTCCATCTTTCCAACAATTGCAACAATTACTCACCGATGCACCGCCAATTGAACATGCTCCTCCTAAAAGAAATGAAACAAGAGAGATTCAAAACAATCATTTTCCCATAGCTTCCCAAATCAATAAACCTAACACTAGATCCCGCCAGTCGATGCATCATTTAAATCGACCATCCGCGCAAAAAAAATTTTCAGTAACATTAGATTCGGCAAATGTTTCACCGTTCCAGAATGATGTAAATTCATCGCCAGTTGCTGATAATCCGCCCGTTGTTGAAAATCCATCCATTGTTGAAAGTTTTGCAGAGGAAGAACTTTTGGTAGAAGAACCATTCTCGGAACCTGCTCCCATGCAATCTAAAGAAACTCCATCTATTTTGAATTTTTTTCGGAAAAGATAAAGCTTGTCTAAATTCAATTGTTTTCATGTTTTAAAAACGAAACGTTAGACTACATCGTCTTTTGCTTATTTTTTCAAAAATCCTTTCTCAAACATAGTCGATAACCCGTCCTTCCTCTTTTCTACTGAATAGACTAACAAGGAAAGGAGGTGAGCTTATGAGTTATCGTAAATGTTCTGGCTGTCATGGTCATAAAAAACGTTGTAACTGTCACTGTCGTCCGACGAATAAACCTTATAATGAATGTCAAAATCTTGGACCTTTCGTCGCCATCAATCCAAGATGTCTTGCGCCTGTAGAACAAACGGGTTCAATTATTCCATTTTCTTCTGGACAATTCCAGCAGTATTAGTCAGTGCGCTTGGCGGACTAATTGGTACGACTAGTCTAATTGGATTTGGGAGTTCAATTCCTGGCGTAAGCATTGTAAACAATCAAATTGAATTGTTAGCGCCACTTCTAAGTGAAGCTTTTTCTGTGCCAAGAAACGGAGAAATTACATCGATTTCTGCTTCTTTTAGAGCAACAGTTGCAGTGGATTTTTCTGGAGATGCTACGGTAAATGCACGTATTTACCGCGCAACGGAAGGAAGCAATACGTTTACCCCAACAAACGCTTCTGTCAATTTAACACCTGTTTCTGGATTACTCGCAGTCAATGAAACTGTTTCTGGAAATTCATCAAACTTTGCACCTGTAAATGTATCGACTGGCGATCGTTTACTCATGGTATTCTCTGTTACAGGACCAACTGTCGTTACGACGTTAACTGGTGTTGCAAGTGCCGGTATTAACATCGCGTAGTTTTTTTCAGCAATTTAAAACAGACGCTACTCTGAAAGATTATTCTTTCATGCGTAG
>CANSAF010000146.1 GCA_947644645.1 uncultured Sporosarcina sp.
GGATGTATGCGACACCTTCTACCGATACAGCGGTTTGTAATGCGCCTGACGAAAAACTGGGTACAGCTTCAGGGATTTATAAAATGGCAAGTTCTCTAGGTAGCTCATTTGGCGTTGCCATTTCAACAGCCATTTACAGTATGACATTGGAAAGTGGACATTTAAACACTGCTGCAACAGCTGGGATTATTACCAATTTATTATTTGCGATTTGTTCATTTATCACCATTTGGATTTGTATTCCCGCAGTCGTTCGTATTAAAGCAAAAAAACAAAACACCGCGACTTCTATGTCGTGACAAAAACATGCGAAATCAGCTTCTTAAAGATTTCGCATGTTTTTTATAATGTACTGCTAAGTTCACACATACATATCCGTTTTATGTTTCTTCCGTTTGATCGTGCCCCAGTTTTTTCGTTTTTTATTGTATCCTAGAACCGCACTGACACGAATGAGCGAGATTAAATTAACTCGATTGTTTGGCGTAATTGAACATCAATTATTTCACATTTTTCTATATACTGTTTCATCGCATCAATCGCATGAATTGGTAATTGTTGGCGATTTTCTCCGTATTTCCTAGGGACACCTTGCACTGTAACAAAAGCCGCTTCATATACGTTTTCTTTCTCCACTTTCTCATTCCCAACAAATAAATGTTGAATACGCATTCTTTTTGGATTTTCAATTTTCATATACACTTTCAAACCAAGACAGCGCTTTACATAGCCTCCCATTTGATGGTATGGGTTTGTCGAAAAAGTATTTTCTAAATTCTCCTTTAACATTTGAAGAAGCTCTTCCCTTGTTATTTGAACCATTGAAACAGGTGGATTGGTTGGAATAATGTTCCACAAATCTTCCATTGTAATTGGTCCAACGGAAATTGGTGCGCCATATCGCCAACCGTTTGAAAAGGCTAATTGTGCGCCAGAGACATCCAATAAAGCCTCAAGTAAAAAGTTATCCATTGTCGTTTCTAATTGATTATATCGATGAAGTCCCGTATTGGTCTTCCCTATTTCTTGTTTTAACATTTCTTTATAAGGTGCTTTTAATTCTTCAATTAAGTTTGTAATTTTTTGCTTCGGTTCAATTGATTCCGCTACTTCGATCAATTCATGCGTATAAGATATAATCTTTTTATCTTCAACGACGAGATCTAATCGCCCAATATGCGCTCCATGACAACCAGATTGAATAATAATCGTATCTTTTACAACAACCGGTTCAGGTAATACATTATGCGTATGACCACTTAATAACACATCAATTCCATCAACTTCTTCAGCCAATTTAACTTCTTGCGGAAAACCGAAATGAGATAACACAATGATAAGATCAGCTTGGTGAATATTCTTTAATTCATCAATCAAATCTGGAAGTTCATCTACCCCCAATGTAAAATAAACACCTTCGGAAAAATGAGCCGGCATTGTCTTATCCACAATATGTTCAGCAATACCGATGACGCCAATTTTCAGTCCCTCTCTTTCAATGACTGTATGCGAAGGAAATACACGCTCATCTGTATCCTTAAAATAACAATTACATGCAAGCATAGGATAGGTTAACATATTTGTTAATTTTTCAACTTGTTTAGGTCCATAGGCAAATTCCCAATGAGCAGTCATCGCATCGAAGCGCATTTCATTTAAAATTGGCACTAATCCTTCTCCCTTTGTTGCAATAACTGAATAAGTTCCGTGGAATGTATCTCCATTATCAAAAGCAAGTACGCCCTCGGGATTTTCTTTCCGACATTTTTCTAATATCGTTGCAATACGCGCATATCCTCCAGCTTTCCGATAAATCTCTTTCCCATTTTCAATAAACATTTCTGTATGTAAATCGGTATATGCATGCGTATCATTCATTTGAAAAATCGTTAATAGTGTCATTTTTTTCACTCCTTTCTAACTGTATAGACATTTCATCTTATTTTTACACTTATAAATAAAAAGTTCCGAAGTATTAAAAATACCTCGGAACTTTTTTAATCATTATATATCTTTAATTTTTTTCATATAAGGCTTTGCTGGTGCTAATTCGAAGTCATATTCTCTTACTTCATCCAATGTTTCAAAATAACCATGAGTGGCATCTGTAATCATTAGATTAATAATGTTTCCTGTTGGATTGTATAGGTAAACAGGTCGGCCGATTGCATAAGCAAATCCAACTTCAAATGCAGTTCCTGTATCGTCATAATTATCACCTAAAATCGCAATGACTGCGTCACACCATTTTAAGTGGTTAATGTCATTTCTGAAAACATTCGTTCGCCATTCAAATGAAGCATATTCAAATTGTGGCAATTGGTTTAAACGTGGAGAAAACATTTGATGTCCACGCTCTTCAAGTATTTTCTCAATATTTTTCACATGTTCTAATTCTTCATCATTGAAAAACGGTGCAGCAATGTAAAATTTCATCGTATTTAACTCCTTTTTAATCTAGATCTACTTTAGTTTACCAGTTATTATCCTGTGCGTAAAAAAATAATAATACTGATCATTCCAACTTCACATATTTTTTTGATCCGCTCCTACTCCATTATTATGTAAGACGGTTAAAAACTATATAATTTTTCGTCAATTTTTGGGTGTCTAAAGAGAACTTATCGGCGAAATAATGCTTCTAAAAAATAAAAGTTCTCTTCCTCATCCTTCCACACCAACCACAAACTCCACCCGTATTTGAGACGGATCATCTGCAAAATAAAACTCATTTCTCTCCTTCACAGCTATGCCACTGTTTTCTAAATGATGGATCAGTTTTTCACGTGTCTTTTCATCTTTGAAAACAATAGAATAACTAACTAAACCAACCATATTTTCCGATGCATTGGGTAAGCCGCGGCCGTTCCATATATTAAAAGCGATATGATGATGGTATTGATGGTCTGAAATAAATAATGCACTATTCCCAAAACGATTGACGATTTCAAAACCAAGTCCATCGATGTAAAATTTTTCATTCTCGGCTAGATCTCCAACTTGTAAATGAATATGCCCCATCAAAGTATCTTCAGGCATTCCTCGCCATTCTATATCAGTTGTTTCCAGCAATAAATTATCAAAATCAACTGGATCAGTCGTCATTTTAACTTCACCATCTTGCCAATTCCAAGTTGATGGATCACGGTCAACATATATTTCAATGCCATTGCCGTCAGGGTCATTCAAGTAAATTGCTTCACTAACAAGATGATCACCCGAAGCAAAACGGATGCCATTTTTCGCAAAATGACGAACAATATTTGCCAAATCCTCACGTTTTGGTAAAAGCAATGCAAAATGATATAAGCCTGTCGTTTGCATTCTTTTTGGAATTATATTTTCTGGTTGTTCAATAACAAGCAATGGATTTTCTCCATTTGCGGTAAAGACTACTTTTTTCGCTGTTTTCTCTAACACTTTCAAGCCGATAATTTTTTCATAAAATACCGTGGAACGTTCGATATCCGATACATTGATCTGTACTTTTCCAACATGCATCACAGGTGATTGATGGAATTTCATTGATATTGCCTCCTTTAAAATCACTTATTTTACAATAAACTATGACGGAGCTTAAACAAGAAGTCAACAAAGCAATCTTGTAAGCTATACAC
>CANSAF010000147.1 GCA_947644645.1 uncultured Sporosarcina sp.
TGCGATACGCTCTTCCGCTAAACGGTCTGCCGCAACATAAGTTGGGATGCTATCACGTTTAGAGATCGCAAAGATTTTTTCGATTGTATCGTAAATGCCTGCTACACGTTTTAATGCGCGTTCGCGGTTATAACCAACAAGCTCATCCGCAACGTTAATCACGCCACCTGAATTAATGACATAATCTGGTGCATATACGATGCCTTTTTCATGAATCATATCACCATGACGATCTTCTTTTAATTGGTTATTTGCTGATCCTGCGATTACTTTACATTTGAATTGCTCAATTGTATCGTCATTAATTGTCGCACCAAGTGCACATGGCGCATAAATATCAACGTCTAAACCGTAAATTTCATCTAGTCCGACAGCTGTTGCACCGAAGTTATCAACTGCACGTTGAACGGCTTCTTCGTTAATATCTGTAACGAATAATTCAGCACCTTCTTCATGTAAATGTTCACATAATGTGTATGCAACGTTTCCAACACCTTGAATCGCAACTTTTTTACCTTTCAATGAATCCGTTCCAAATGCTTCTTTCGCTGCTGCTTTCATCCCAACATAAACGCCGTATGCTGTCACTGGTGATGGATTACCTGACGCACCCGCACCACCAGAGGTTCCCGCAACATATTCTGTTTCAAGATGGATTAAGTCCATATCTTCTTCAGTTGTGCCAACGTCTTCTGCTGTAATATAGCGACCATTTAATCCTTCGATATAACGACCGAATGCGCGGAACATTTCTTCGTTTTTATCTTTTTTAGGGTCACCGATAATGACTGTTTTTCCGCCCCCAAGATTCAAACCAGCCGCTGCGTTTTTATACGTCATCCCGCGAGCAAGACGCAGTGCATCTTCAATCGCTTCTTCTTCTGACGCGTAAGTCCACATACGTGATCCTCCAAGTGCTGGACCAAGTGTTGTATCATGAATCGCAATAATTGCTTTTAACCCCGAGTTTTTGTCCTGACAAATCACTACTTGCTCAAAATCGTAAGTCTCCATATATTTAAAAATTTCCATTGTAAATGCCCCCTATTAGTTGTTTTGTGCTGTTAAAATGGCTAATGCCAATGAATAAACTTTACTTTCTGCGCTATCCGCTCTAGATGTTAGAACGACTGGCGCTTTTGCCCCTTGAATGATCGCTCCGACTTTTGCTTTGGCAAAATAAATCAATGACTTATATAAAATATTACCAGATTCAATGTCGGGTACGAGTAAAATATCCGCTTTTCCAGCAGTAATCCCTGTTAACCCTTTTTGTTTTGCTGCTTCAATTGAAATTGCATTATCCAGTGCTAGTGGTCCATCAACCACACAGTTTTTGATTTGTCCTCTTTGGTTCATTAACACGAGTGACGCTGCATCCAGTGTCGGCTGCATCGCGGGATTAATGGTTTCAACAGCTGCAAGCGGTGCGACGACAGGTTGTTCTAAACCACATGCTCTCGCTACTTGTACTGTATTTTCGATAATTTCCGTTTTCGCTTTTAAATCAGGTGCGATATTCATCGCTGCATCCGTTACGAAAAACAATTTATCGAAACTAGGCACTTCAAATGCGGCTACATGCGACAAGACTTTTCCTGTTCGTAAGCCAAATTCTTTATTTAAGACAGCCTTTAAAATGACAGCTGTCGGTAAATTACCTTTCATTACCACATGCGCGCTTCCGCTTGAAACCGCTTTCACTGCACCGAGTGCCGCTGCTTCATTGGACGCTGCATGCTCAATCGTTAAACGGTTGTCAGAAACTAAATGTGGAAAATGTTCAGTTAACATAGCTGTTAATTTCTTTTCATCCGCAAATAAAATAAATGATGCAAGTGATTTTTGCAGTGATAAATCGACTGCTTTTAACACTTCAATATCATTTGCTGCCGCAATCGCAACAATTGGATCTGGACAATCCGCCGCAGAACGTACTAAATGATCTAGACTTTTCATCAAAAATCGCTCCTTACTTAAACGAGATTGAATTTTTCGAGCTTATAATACAATGATCTAAGCGAAATCCCTAACCGATTGGCTGTTTCAGATTTATTGCCATCATTTTCAATAAGTGCTTGTTCTAAAATAGAACGCTCATAATCATCCATCATGGACGTCAATGTACTTTTTTCTGGCAAATTAACTTCTGAATGCGCTTGGTTAGCAGTAAACAATGATTTTTTCACATCTTCTGCTTCCAAAGTCATCTCGCTTTGTCCCATATAAATCATTGCACGATTTAACACATTTTCCAATTCCCGTATATTTCCAGGCCATTTATATTGCTGAAGCAGTTGTTCAGCTTCTTCAGCAATTGCATCGACATTCATCCCTAATGCTTGGTTTAACTTAATGAGTAAATGTCCGACAATTTCTAAAATATCTTCTTGGCGCTCCCTTAACGGCGGCACTTGAATGGAAATACGACTCAGTAAATAATATAATTCTTCCAAAAATCGACCTTCATGCATCGCTTTTTCCAAGTTTTGACTTGTTGCTGTGATGATATGAACAGACGTTTTTCTTATTGCATTGTCATTCAAAGGGCTAAATTCACCCGTTTTTAAATAATGCAATAATTTTCGTTGAACGGCTAATGATAAATCTGCAATTTCGTCGAGGAAGATTGTCCCTTCATCGCCTTCTTCAAATAACCCCATTTTAAAAGATTGATCATTTTCTCGCTTGCCGAACAGTTTTTCTTCCAAGTAAAGAGCAGGAATCGCTGCACAATTCACACGAATAAACTTGTTAAACTTCCGTTTTCCTTCGCTATGTATCGCATGTGCAAATAATTCTTTCCCACTGCCTACTTCACCGCGAACTAAGACGGTAAAATCATTTTTCGCTGCAAGTTTCGCTTGTTCAATGGCAATTTTAATCATCGGTGATGTGCCGCGAATATCTTCAAACGTTGTCGTTGATCCAAGTTCACGAATGATTGCTCGTGCTTGGTCTAACTCATTCATCAGTAAACGCATTTCTGTCATATCATGGATAATGCCGACACTTCCTTTTACTGCATCGTCCACAATAATCGGTGCTACATTCACAATTACTTCATGATTTTTTTCCCCAATGCGCATATCGACACCGCGAACAGGCTTTTTTGTTTCAAGTACACGCATATGAATACTTTCACCTTCGCTAATATCAATAGAGGCTGGCTTTCCGATTACTTCATCTTCAGTTAACCCGGTAATTCTTGTATAGGCTGGGTTGACCAAGATGCCGTAACCGTTTTCATCCACAACTGAAATCGCATCATCGCTTGAATGAATAATCGCTTCAAGCATTGTCTGTACTTTTTCTAAGTCTGTAATTTCTTTTGCGAGTTGAATCGCTTCTGTCATATCTTTGAACACCGCAAATGCTCCAATGATTTCACCGTTTGTATCCACAAGCGGAAATCTTGATGTCACAATTTCTAAATCGCGGTCAATTTTATGTTCTTGATTGACTTCGGCTTTACCCGTTTTCAGCACATGATGAAGTCTTGTATCTGGAAT
>CANSAF010000148.1 GCA_947644645.1 uncultured Sporosarcina sp.
TAGAAAAGAATTTTCCTTTCAAAATTAATTCCCACAAAAACTTGACTCAATCATTCGCATTCGTATGAGATGTGTATGGCATCATTATCATGTATAATTAAGATGAAATATGAAACTTTTTTCGTTTTAAAACGTATTTAAACTATATGCTAAAAGGAGGCCTGAACATGAAAAACATACAGCATTTTTTCACCAGACATTTCATCGCAGCACCGATTAGTTTCGGGTCATGGCTTTATTTTATTTTGGGAGCAGGTTTAAACTTTTTTGCAGCAACAGGCCTACTCATTGCAATTTATGTCGCTAGTTCATTTACCATTAAACAATTTCAAATTTCTTCCGTTATGAAAGAATTTGGCATAAGTCGCTCAGAATACAATTATATTCAAAGCCAATTAAAAATTGCGAAACAAAAATTAAAACAATTAAATAGCTATTATGGAAAAGTTCGCTCTGTGCAAGCTTTTAAACAACTTCATGAAATGAATTTATTGTCTAGAAGAATCATGAATACTGTAAAAGCAAACCCGCAAAAATTTTACTATGTTGAGAATTTTTTCTATGCGCACTTAGATTCTGCCGTTGAATTAACTTCTAAATACGCAATGCTTGTGAACCAACCTTTAAAAGATGAAGAAATTCAAACGGCATTACAAAATACACGCGAAACTTTAAATCATGTCAGTGATCAATTAGAACAGGATTTGCGTAATGTCATTGCGACAGATATTGAGAATTTAAAAATGGAAATCGATTTTGTGGATGTAACGATGTAGAAAAAGAAACCTGTGTTAGAAATGACGGGATTTACGAATGATGAGAGAGATTTATGAAACGATGCAAGAAGTGAAAACTTTTGATGATTTACTAAATAATCCTTTTGATGTAAGTGAGCCTTTATTACCCGAGGAGATGCAAACGAAAGAAGTAGCTGAAAACAAGTCCAATAAACTTATCGACCGTTTATCGGATGAGGAAAAACAAAAAGCATTCCAATTAGCCGAGCAAATCCCAGTTGGCAATTACGAAGCGATTTTAACTTACGGTGCAAGTGCACAAGGTGAATTATCACGTTTCTCGCATACGATGCTTGACCATGTACAAAGTAAAGATGTTGGACCAGTTGGCGATATTTTAAAAGATTTAATGAATAAGCTTGGCGAAATTGACCCAGATGATTTAGACGAGAAAAAGCAATCTCCAATCGCTCGCCTATTCGGGCGTGTGTCAAAATCTGTGCAAGAAATGATGACAAAATATCAAAAACTAAGTACACAAATTGATCGGATTGGCGTCCAGTTAGAACATTCTAAAGTAGGATTATTAGAAGATGTAAAAATGCTCGATCAATTATATGAGCAAAATAAAACATATTTCCAAGCACTAAATGTCTATATTGCGGCAGCTGAAGTGAAACGAGATGAACTTCAAAATGAAATCATTCCCAAAATGCGACGTGATGCTGAACAATCGAATGACCAAATGGCTTATCAAGAAGTGAATGATATGGTGCAATTTTTAGACAGACTTGAAAAACGACTATATGATTTACAATTATCACGTCAAATTACGATTCAAAGTGCGCCGCAAATTCGTATGATTCAACAGACGAACCAAACATTAGCTGAAAAAATTCAAGCGTCAATCATGACATCCATTCCGCTTTGGAAGAATCAAATTGCGATTGCACTCACATTAAATAAACAGAAAAAAGCTGTTGAATCACAAAAGCTTGTAACAAAAACGACAAATGATTTACTTGTTAAAAACTCTGAAATGCTGAAGGTCAATTCCATTGAAACAGCGAAAGAAAATGAGCGTGGCATTATTGAAATCGATACATTGAAAAAGACTCAAGAAAATCTGATTCAAACAATCGAAGAGACATTGTTAATTCAAGCAGATGGAAGAGAAAAACGTAGAGCTGCTGAAATTGAAATTGGACGTATGGAAGAAGAACTAAAACATCGACTTTTAGCTGTCCATGATAAAGTAGAAAACCGCCATTCTTAAAATGGCGGTTTTTTCTCGTCTTTTTAACTTGTTCGAATGACAATCGCAAGTAATTTCCTTAAAATCCTTAAGGTTTGATCTGTAAAATCTTCTACAGTATGAGAAGCAGCTGTTTTATTGCCAAACATCGTTGAAAATACTGCTCGCTGATCATCTGTTGGCGGTTCTGTAGCTAAAAATAAATGAATAAGAGAAATCCCTTTCTTCTCGGTCTCTAAAACAGCCTCCGCTGTATCAACAATCCCATTCCTGTCATATCCAAACGCAGAAGGTTCCCCGTCGGAAAATACAAGTAAAAACTTATGCTTTTCTGGGCGTCTTACTAATCGCTCTGCCATCCAACGTATCGCAAAACCATCTCGATTGTCTTCATTCGCATCAAAAGATAGAATTGATAAACCATTATCTCTTTGTCTATCTCCAAAAGTATGCATAATTTCAAATAAATTCGGCTGAATTTCTGCAGATGCTTTAAAAGCTTCTTCCGTATAAGATGAGATTTCATGGCTCACTTGTAATTCACGAAGGACATCATGGAATAATAAGACAGCTTTTTTCGTTTCATCTAACTTATCAATCATCGAAGCAGAACCATCTACGAGTAAGCCAAAAACAGCATCTAATTGTGCGGAAGGTGCACTTTTTCGGTAAAATGGTTTCGGTCTTTCATCGATGAAAAGCGTCGTTAAATTCGTCGATAATCGACCGTTTAATAAGTTTTCTCTCCGATCTACTTGCTTCATTTCGATTCTTTTTCGCATTTCTTCAACAAACGCACGAACAAATGGCTGTTGTTCTTCTCGCCATTTTTGTAATTTTAATCGATTTTCTTGTTCATTTTGAAGCTCAATCGTCTTTTCTTCATAGACAACATGTAAATGCTCATTACCAAACTGACGCCCTGCTTGTTTCGCATGATTTTTTTCGTCAGTGCTTTCTCTTTCTTCTTCTACTTGCTGTTCTTTTTCATTTCCAACAGATTGTCCAGCCCCAGTTTCTTCTACTTCGGCCTCATCGCTACCTTCAGCGCCACTCCCTTCAATTGCTTGACTAGAACGTCCATGTTCTAATTCGTATTGTAAGTGTGCGCCGCCTTCTTCTTCATTTTCTTCATGCCAAGTACGGAATTCTTCTTCGATTGTTTCTTTTGGATCCCCGTCATCACTTTTCGCGTCTTTCATCCCTTCCGTTTGATTTGGCGCTTTATTAATCGTCTCAATAAATGCATCACCAACGGAATAATATTGATGGCGTAGATCTTCAAAGACTAATTCCTCAACAAGTACAATTAATCGGTGGACTAGATAACCCGTTTCTTCTGTCGTTTTAATTTCATAAGCATTTTCAAGTACTGCTTGCAGACGATCAAATTGAATATCTCCCCAATCGATATCAGAAGCCGCAAAAATGCCTTAATACAAAATAATATATAATTCATTTAATAATG
>CANSAF010000149.1 GCA_947644645.1 uncultured Sporosarcina sp.
TCAGTTTTCATCCCAGCCACTTCGGTTTTCACGCCAGCAAGATCGCTTTTCATCTCAGCGATTTCAGTTTTCATCTCAGCCACTTCGGTTTTCACACCAGCAAGATCGCTTTTCATTTCAGCTACATCACTCTTAATCCCCGTGACTTCGTTTAAAATTTGTTTTAATAATGCTTCGCTCATTTTTCTTCCTCCTTCCTTATTTTGATATGGAAATTTTAAAAGATACTTTTAACTATTATACCTGATAAATGAGGAAAAAGGTATTTGTATGAATGGTAATCTGGTAGTTTTATAAAAGATAAAAAGCCATGCAGAAGGGGAGTCCTCCTGCATGGACTTCATTGCTTTTTCTTTGAAATGTCGGATATGCGCTCAGCTCTTTTGAAATCGCTTTGGTATGTCACTTCTTGCGCAGAACTTAGTCCAGAACTTTTTTCAGTCATTGGATTTTTTCGGGGTTTTTGATCATTTGACAATCGTTTCACCTCTGGAATATTTATCGTGTTTCATTTATATAATGACCTTCATTTAAAGAAAATATTCATGACATGTTATAATCATTCAAAAAAGGTAGGAGAGTGAAATGCGTTATTTTACGGTTTATGAAAAGCATGTAGCGTCTGAGTATGAAGTGAAAGTGGAAGAAGGACTGATTGATAAGCATTTTCAAGTATCGATAAATTCGGTGAATGATTACGTCGAGGAAAATGAAAAATTACTCATCGATTGGCTGATGCATATGAATCAGTTTCCGTATACTGCTTATATCGCTGCGTATGAAGATATGTATGATTGTCCGAATGTATTTTTAACAGCTCAGAAGATTCCATTTGAAAAAGTTGTGATTGCATCGGAAAAGAAACCTGTTTATATCGTTACATTAAACAATAGGCTTCAATTAACAAAAGTCATTGAAAAATTATATTGGCTGCCAGCACAAAATGAAATGATGCTACTCACCAATTGCAAAGAAGCAGTTGAATTAACGGAATGGAAAGTGAGTTCAAAGTCAACTTATACAAGATTATCGGCTTCACTTCATTTGCAGACCGAAAATTGCACAGTGATTGAAATTCTTCATGACGGGCAAGGGATGGGCATTACATCAGCAAAACAAACACCTTATACAGCCAAGGAAATTTGTAAGTTTTTTCCGAAAGGCTATACCGTTCAACAATGGGACGATGAGGTACTGATTCCATATGAAATATAATCATTATAATAAAATCCCTACGCGAAAGAGTATTTGCGTAGGGATTTTATAATTTAGAGATAAAAAATGAAATTTAAAATATGTTCTTCTAAATAATCGGTAAGTTTGAACCCATAATATAAAAGTTTACTTGAAATCCATTTTAAAATCATTAGAAAACTTCGAATCAATGCGAAGAGTAAACCTGTTTTCCACAAAATAAAAATAATAAACACTTTCATTAAGCAACCATATTCTCGTTGTTTTCCGAATAACTTGAAGAAAATGGATAAAGCTAAAAGACCCATCATAATCCATAACATTTTTTTCACCTATTTTATTGTACAATAAAAAGCCGTCTAATAATAGAATTGATCTTGATAATCGATTTATCCATACTTTCTTGCTAAAGTTCCTTTTAGTGCCTCACTTTATTATTCAGCAATCAGTCTGCATGATATAATCATACTAAAGAAAATGAATTAATTCACATAAATATTTAATAGGGTGAGCATTCAAAAAGGAGAGGGGAAAGGTTGAAATTATCTCTTAGGTATTTAATTATTTTCATGGCACTTCTTTCGGTGGTGTTAACGATGACCGGCAGTATTATGTCGGGTTCTCGTGTTAGTAAAGATTCATTAGTTGAAAATACATTGGAGATGAATCGTGTCTATGCACAAAAAATTGCTCATTCAACAGAAACTTTTTTGGAAGAAACAATTGACACTTTATCATATAGTGCGAATGAAATTGCGGAGTATTTTAATCATGAAAATGGACAGGAAATGATGATGGATGAAGTAGAACGGTTATCAGAACAAATGAGTACGTTTAATTCTGTTGCGGTTATGTCAAAAGAAGGAATTGTACTAGCAATATCCTCGAAATCGAGTAGAATCCTTGGGCAAAAGGTAGATTCAGAAGGGGGGATACAAGCATTATCTGAACGAAAGCCGACCATCTCGAATCCTTACTGGACAATGACGGATCGACTGGCTGTATTGATTTCTCATCCGATTTTCGATTCATCTGGAAACTTTTTAGGTTCTGTAGCGGGAACGATTTATTTGCTTGAGAATAATATTTTGAATGAATTATTAGGCGAGCATTTCTATCAAGATGGTTCTTATGTATTTGTGGTGGATGGAGAAGGAAATATTATTTATCATCCGAATCCATCGCGGATTAATGAAAGTGCAGAAAAAAATCCAGCTGTGAAGGAAACGATGGATGGAAAAAGTGGAGTGATGCGACTCGTCAATTCACAGGGGATTGACATGCTTGCAGGATATGCTGATATTCCATTAACCAATTGGGGAACAGTTTCTCAAACTGAAACCGAAATTGCTTTACGCCCAGCAATTGATATGAGACAAGAAATGATTTTAAAAGCATTGCCTTTTTTAGTGGTTTCTTTGCTCATCATTATTTTAATCGCAAATCATATTTCAAAACCTTTGGAAAAACTAGGAGATTACGCAGAAAATAGTCTGGAAAATGGTAGTTATAAAAAAGTGAAGAATATTCAAGCTTGGTATTTGGAAGCGCGTCAACTGAAAGCTGCACTTGTGAAAAGTTTTGCGCTTTGGGAAGATAAAGTGAATTACTTTATTTATCAATCTACGACAGACCCACTGACAGGACTTGCAAACCGGAGATTTATGAATGAATAAATTCAAAAATGGGAAGAAACAAATACATCTTATTCTATTATTTTATTAGATATTGATCGCTTTAAATTGGTAAATGATACATACGGTCATTCGATTGGGGATGAAGTATTAAAATTTTTAGCCGCAGAAATGCGTGCAGCAATTAGGGAAGGGGATACATGTTGTAGATATGGTGGGGAAGAGTTTATCATTCTTTTACCAGAAACAACGTTAGAAGAAACATTTAAAATTGCGGAGAATCTACGGAAAATAATCGAAAATAAAGTAAGTCCTACAGGAAACCCGATTACGATTTCAGGCGGGATTGCAAATTATCCATTATCGGGCGATCATGCCATGCAGGTGATTGAATTAGCATACGCCCAACTTTATCGTGCGAAAGAGTATGGAAGATATAAAATATGTGGGGTAGTTTATAT
>CANSAF010000150.1 GCA_947644645.1 uncultured Sporosarcina sp.
GAGATTAATGGCTTCTAGGATTTATTTTATCCCCCACAAACATTTTACTCATACTACGATTGGACTTTTTCTGTTTGAACATGAATTTAATTTGTTTATGATCCTGATTTTTACGCTTTCATTACCGATGCGAAATCTAATGAGCAAAATTATGTATCATCTCCGTACATACACAAAATAGGAGGCATACTAAAAGTCATAACTTTTAGCACACCTCCTGTTTAACTGACTCGCCGCGAAGCCCAATCAGTAAAAAACACATCATCTGCAGGCATAGTAAGAACAGGTGGTGCTGGAAAAGTGTACACTTCCGACTTTTCCGGCAACCGCATCTTAATTAATAAGTCATTAATGCGCGCATGTCATAACCTTTTAATTTATCGCGTCCATTTAAATAAGATAGCTCAATTAAAAATGCACATCCAACAACAATACCGCCTAATTTTTCAACAAGTTCAATCGTTGCACCAATTGTACCGCCTGTTGCTAGTAAATCATCGACAATTAACACACGTTGTCCTGGTTTAATGGCATCTTTATGAATGGTTAACGTATCTTTCCCGTATTCTAAATCATAATCTACGCTCACTGTTTCACGCGGTAGTTTTCCTGGTTTACGAACAGGTGCAAAACCGATTTCCAGTGCATAAGCCACTGGACAACCAATGATAAACCCGCGTGCTTCAGGACCGACAATTAAGTCTGTGTTTAACTCTTTCGCATATTTTACAATTTCATCTGTTGCATATTTATAGGCTTTTCCGTTGTCCATAATAGTTGTAATATCCTTAAACGTAATGCCTTCTTTTGGATAATCGGGTACAACTGTTACATAATCTTTTAAATTCATTCTTGTTCCTCCTCAAGCGTCCATTCCTCTTATTTGATCGAACCATCGCTTTAATTCATTATAAGGTGCATACAGTAATTTCTGTTCCAATTCCATTTGACGTTCACGCTTTTTATAAGTCGGTGCTTCTGTTAAATCGCGTTTTTCAATTGTTTCCATCATCGTAATGACACCGTCTTCGATTTTAACAAATCCTAGATCAGAAAACACCTCTGACATGAAGAAAACTGTGTCATTTTTCCAACCTTTGTGGTGCGCTAATTTCACGCCATTCGTTTTCAAGTCAAATTTCCCTCTACTTTTCAAAAAGCTATAGTACCAGCCAAATTGATCTCGTCCCGGAATTGCATCAAAATAAGTCGATTCAGGCACATAAAAATGCGCATAAATCCGACCTGGTTTGCTTTCCTTAACAACTCCCATTAAATCTTCCGCAGCTTTAGGCATATCCAGTAAAACCAGAATGCCATTAACTGGCAAGAAATCCTTCCCGTATAATGCAATTTTCTCTTTTATCATCGGCTGAAATTGCGCAATGGTACGTTCATGAAAGGCTAAAAAAGTGGCCTCTTGTGTTGGAATGGTATGGATCCAACGAGAAACTTCTCGAATGCCACGTAAATCAAATAATTGCCAGTTCCGTGAACGTAAATCTTCCAATAATAACTGTGGTTTTTTATTGCCATTCCATTCATTCACTTGTAAATCACCTACAAGTGAGAATTTCACACTTGGACTAATATGATCAGCCTTTTCTCCTTGACTAAATCCAATAACATCTAATACTTCCGTACCGTTTGTCACTTCTAACTTCAAGTGATTTTTCTCCGCACCAATTTTTCGAATTGAACTTGCGGTTACTTCTTCAATTAAATAAGTCGGTTTTGCAAAATCCATACCAAATGGTCGGAGCAAATCCAATGATTCCAATACTGACACATCGATTTCATCCAATGAAAGTGGCACATCAATGGCTAGTTTTGCTATAAATTGCTCTTCTGTCATCGTTTCTAAAGCTTGTGCAATTAATTGTTCGCGTAAACGGTCAATATTTTCAATCGGTATCGATAAACCCGCTGCCACTGGATGTCCACCAAAATGTGTTAATAAATCGCTGTTTTTCGCTAATTCATTGTATAAATGGAACCCCTCAATACTTCTTGCTGAACCTTTTGCTGTTCCTGTTGCTGGGTCAAGCGATAAAATAATTGTCGGTCGATAATATCTTTCTGTAATCCGAGAAGCAACAATACCAACAACGCCCGGATTCCAACCTTCTTTTGCTAAAACAAAAACAGCTGGAATATTTTCACCGTATACTTCATCAATCATCGCGTTCGCTTCTTTTGTAATTGTAGATACAATTTCTTGTCGTTCTTTATTATAATGATCGAGTTCTTCTGCAAGATCTGCGGCAATGAGCGCATCTTCCGTTGTGAGTAACTCCACTGCAGGCGCAGCATCTCCGAGACGTCCCGGTGCATTTAAACGAGGCCCAATCATAAAACCAATCGATTCTTCATTTAACTGACTTTGTGCGACCGCCGACACTTTTGCAAGCGTTTGAATGCCAGGACGTCTTGTTTTACGCATTTCTTCAATGCCTTTTTTAACAAAATAGCGATTTTCATCGCGTAATGATACTAAGTCCGCCACTGTACCAATCGCCACAATTTCGAGCAAGTCTTGCGGTGCTTCACCTAATAATGCCGTTGCCAATTTAAAAGCAACACCAACACCCGCTAGCTCTGGAAAAGGATAATTCCCTTCCGGATGTTTTGGATGAATTGTTGCGTTCGCATCCGGCCATACTTCCCCTGCTTCATGGTGATCCGTAATAATCACGTCCATGCCGAGCTCTCTCGCATACGCAACTTCCTCAACACCACTGACACCATTATCAACGGTAATAATCATTTCTGCGCCTGCTTCATGAATTTGCTTAAACAAGTCTTTATTCGGCCCATAACCATGTTCAAAACGATTTGGAATAACAAAGCTAACATCTGCCCCAAGACGTTTTAAAACAGTCATTAACACCGTAATACTTGTCACACCATCCGCGTCATAATCTCCATATATTACCATTTTTTTATTTTCTGCAATTGCTTTTTGAATCAGTTCAACGGCATCATCCATTTGATGTAATAAAAAAGGATCATGCAATGAAGTTTCGTCTATTTCTATAAATGCCCTTGCCTCATCTATCGTCTCAATCCCTCTTGAAATTAAAATTTTTGCATGTACAGAAGGAATATTTAAAGTTTCCATAAATGTCTTTACTAAAGTTTCATCTGGTCTTTCAATCGACCAATTTTTCACTGACTCTATCAATACGTTCACATCCTCATCTTTATTGTAACGGAATCACTTGAAATCTCAAAGAAAGAGGC
>CANSAF010000151.1 GCA_947644645.1 uncultured Sporosarcina sp.
GCTTCTGTTCTTCTGATTCGGGGGTCAGCAATGCAATAACTTCATTTAATTTCCCGCGAACAGTCGGATAAGAAATGCCTAGTTCTTTTTCAACTTCTTTAATATTTCCTCTACTCATGATAAAGACCTCTACAAACTTCATTTGTTCTTTTGATAATGAAGCAAGTTTTGATAAACTAAATTGATTTTCAATCACTGTATGACAATGCGTACATTCAAGCTTAGTAATTTGCAATGTATGCGTACAAACTGGGCAATAATTTATAATTGGATAGGTCATAGGAAGCTCCTCTCTGTTAACATAATTATATGATTAAATATTAATAAAATCAATTTTATAATTCGAAGTATTAATTATAACTTAACTTCATATTAATTATAATGATTTTAGAATTAATATATCACCAGAATTGTTTTATTAGTTGTTATAGTATTTATCCAGTAGCATTAACTAATGCAATTATCGAAACGATTCGCATAGAAAACTTAAATCCAGCTGAATAATTTGCCCTCTTCCATCTTACGTCGTATAATATACACATAAAGTACGTAAGATAGAAAAAGGTCGTCCGGTGTGCAACCACCGAACGACCAAATGTAATAGTAGGTCCCTTTAAGGGAGGGCAGCTATTAAAAGTCGGGATAACCCATCTTATTATGAGCTGTGAACTCAAGGATGGGTTATTTTTGTTTGAATGAAAGTATCAATACAATCAACGTTGCAAAAGAAACTGCAAACATCAATGATTCGAATACTGTCATTGGCATCACCTCCTAACCCTAGAAACTCTAGGTTATGAGTGTGCCGACCACCCTTGAGTACCTATTCTATTACCTTCTTATAATACCACACACTAGTTCCAATCTTAGTGTTTTTCAAAAGTTATTTATAAACGAGATATTTTTTGGTACTCCTTTACCCTCTCCGAACTAGATATATTGTAAAATCTACAATTCCATCGTATAATATACACATAAAGTACGTAAGATAGAAAAAGGTCGTCCAGTGTACCACCACTGAACGACCAAATGTAATAGCAAGTTCCCGTTAAGGGGAGTCAGCACTGCCAGATAAAAAATAATCCACCTGAGTTGGCGAACTCCAAGGGTGGATTATTTCTTTACAGACATATTATAAGCCAATGCAATTATCGAAACGATTAGCGTTGAAAAACTAATCATAATTACTAGCGTTTGAAATATAGTCATATGCAACACCCCCTTCCACCAAGAAGATACACTGGCAGAAACAAAAACAGGAGTGCTGACCACCCTTGAAAACCTATTCTACTACTCTTCCATTATACCACACACCAGTTCTATTTACCTTCTCTATTTGTCGATAATCCCGCTCGTTTTTCCAATCCTTCCCGCCACTTCACAGCAAGTGCATCGATTTCTAAAATCTTTTTCACAGCTGAATAATCGTTCGTTTTATGAAAATAAGTTTCATTTGTAAACAATACCGCAACACGCGACGGATCTGTTTGTAATAAGGTGATTTTTGAATCAGAACGAACCATTCCCTCTTCTAAAACGCGACATAAATAGCCCGTATACCCCGTTTCAATCATACGCTTTAAAATTAAAGGCAAACCTGTACGTTTCGTAATCGTACTACAAGGTATTCTACTTTGTGTCACTTGAATAACCGCTTCTCCCACTTGAAAAATATCCCCGATATGTATATCTTGTTCCAACATATTTGAAACCGTTAAATTCTCCCCAAAAGTTGACTGAGGTAAAGTTTCTCCAAACTCCCTCTCCCATAATTGATAATGCTCATACGGATAAACGCACACTGCGCGGTCCAATCCACCGTGATGCCGTAAATCTGCCACTCCGTCCCCGTGAAAGCCATCTACCGTTAAAAAGGCTTCCTGAACCGTTTCTTTACAAATACCAGTGAATATTTCTTTGTCTTCCCCGTACTGCATCTCTTTCGGTTTACCGATTGAAAAATGTTCTAACTTCATCCCTAAATCCCCCTGTTTTTATTTAAATTATAGCATGCTTTTATAAGAAAAAACTTCCTCTACTTTACCGATTCTTAACCTTTAGCTTTTAAACTACTGATACCAATATAAATAAGAAGGAGGAAAAGATGATGAAAAAAGTAAAAGCCTTTGCGGTTTTATTGATTCTGTCCATGTCTATGGTGCTATCGCCCATCGCGCATGCAAACTTCACTGACATTCCTGCAAACCACCAATTCAATAAGGAGATTAACCATCTCGTCAATTTAGGAGCGATTAGCGGCTATCAAGATGGAACTTACCGCGCAAGTCAACAAGTAACAAGAGGTCAAGCAGCTAAAATTTTAGCTATTTCGCTGCGTATGCCTTTGATCAATCCAAATCAACCAACTTTCAAAGACGTACCTAAATCTAATGCAAACTATCAGTATATAGAAACATTAGCAGCAAAAGGGATTATCGGGGGTTATGAAGATGGAACCTTTAGACCTGGAAATAGCTTATCACGTGCACAAATGTCAAAAATCATCGCGAATAGTTTTGATTTGACGGAAAGATCATTCGTCATGTTCCAAGACGTTGACCGAAACGCATGGTACTACCCACATATTGATCAATTGGCAACCTCTAAAATTACAACGGGTTATCCTGATAATACATTTAAACCAAATGCAATTGTAACCCGGGGTCAAATCGCCGCATTTGTCAGTAGAGGGATTCACGGCTATGATCGAAACCAATTTTCTTATCGTGACGTATATTTAAAAATGTCGAAAGCACAAGTAAGGACTGTTGAAGGTATTCCTTCTTTTGAAAGAAAAAATGGCGAAACCGATGACTATATCGTTTATGATTATGTCAATGATTCACCTTTAAACACAAAAATAACTTATCAATTTTTGTATGGAAAACTAAATGTGATGGAATTCGACTTAGATGTAAAACATATAAAGCCAGCAGAAACTGAAGCGTTTTTCCAACATATTGTCAACAATACTAACACACCATTATTTGGACCAACTACTAGTAATGAGAAATATAAATGGACACATTCAGATATTAGTAAAGACTCATTGTATGCATTTTGGTTCTCTGAAAATGGGAGTAGAATCGAATTAATATTGAAAACAAATTATGAAAGTGGAACGACGATGGTACTTCGAATTTCTTAAATCAAAACAACGCATTTCTACATTTTA
>CANSAF010000152.1 GCA_947644645.1 uncultured Sporosarcina sp.
TCAATTTTTTCTTTCAAACGAAAAATATTGTTCGGAATATTTTGTGTTTATTTATACGATGCTAATGACAAATCCTACATAAAATTATTCACCTCATCTTCACTAATTTTTTCATTCTCATTACTTTATGCTCAAGTAAAATTGTAAGTAATCTTGATTCATCTCGTATTTCGTATTTCATCTTTCTACCTATATATATCCAACCTCATGTTTTATTTCACTGCTCTCATGTGAAGCTTCCTCAATGTTATTACATAACTTCTTCTGTGAAAATATTACATCAAATTACCAATCATCATAAAGAGGCTAAAGCATATTGACTTTTATTTTTTTCGACTAAAAGAGAAGATCACCTCACCCTCTCCATTATTCAAAAACAAAAAAACACCGCACTTGGAAAATACAAGTACGATGCTATAAAAAAATGATTATATTTTTGAACAAGCAATGCGTGATCTAGAATAAACTTTTGCCACCACACCAACTTGCTAGGTGGCAACACGGTGGCAAAAGTGCTTTTCTAACCATTATTCACGAATACAAATGTGATAAGGCCCCTCTTTAATCCTCATCCATCTTAAGAACCGCCATGAATGCTTCTTGTGGCACTTCTACAGATCCAACTTGTTTCATTTTCTTCTTACCTTCTTTTTGTTTCTCTAGCAGCTTACGTTTACGGGAAATGTCTCCGCCGTAACATTTCGCAAGGACGTTTTTACCCATTGATTTAATCGTTGAGCGTGCGATAATTTTTTGTCCGATTGCTGCTTGGACAGGAACTTCGAATTGTTGTCTTGGAATTAATTGACGTAGCTTTTCAACGATTGCTTTTCCGCGTTCGTAAGAGAAATCTCTGTGAACGATAAAGCTTAATGCGTCGATTTGGTCGCCGTTTAATAAAATATCCATTTTCACAAGTTTCGACTGTTTGTAACCAATAATTTCATAATCCAAAGAAGCATAGCCTTTTGTATTTGATTTTAATTGGTCGAAGAAATCAAAGACGATTTCCGATAGTGGTAACTCATAAATTACGTTTACACGCGCTGACGCTAAATAATCCATCGTGATGAAGTTTCCGCGTTTTTTCTGACAAAGATCCATCACTGAACCTACATAATCCTCTGGCACCATAATAGATGCTTTCACATAAGGCTCTTCTACATAGTCAATTAACGGCGCAGCAGGCATCATATATGGGTTGTCGACTTTATGATGTTTACCATCCGTTGTGACAACATTATAAATTACACTTGGTGCTGTTGTAATCAATTCGATATTGAATTCACGTTCAATACGCTCTTGAATAATTTCCATATGAAGAAGACCTAAAAATCCACAACGGTAACCGAAACCAAGTGCTTGAGAAGTTTCTGGTTCATATTCAAGTGCCGAGTCGTTTAACTCTAGCTTTTCTAATGCTTCACGTAAATCATTATATTTCGATGTATCGATTGGATAAAGTCCACAGAATACCATTGGGTTCATACGACGGTATCCAGGTAACGCTTCTTCTGCTGGGTTCGCTACACTTGTGATTGTATCCCCGACTTGTGTGTCTCCAACATTTTTAATCGATGCCGATAAAAATCCAACATCCCCAACTGTTAATTCATCCATCATCGTTTCATGGGGTGTGAATACACCTGTTTCAAGTACTTCAAATTCTTTTCCAGTTGCCATCATACGTACTTTGTCACCTGGTTTAATCGATCCTTCAACAATACGAATATACGCGATAACACCGCGATATGGGTCATAATGCGAGTCGAAAATTAGCGCTTTTAAAGGCGCGCTTGGATCTCCCGTAGGTGCAGGTACTTTTTCAACAATTTGTTCTAAAATATCTTCAATTCCAATGCCTGCTTTTGCAGAAGCATGAACCGCTTCAGATGCATCTAACCCAATCACTTCTTCAACTTCAGCTTTAACGCGTTCTGGGTCAGCCGCTGGCAAGTCGATTTTATTAATGACTGGTAAAATTTCAAGGTCGTTATCTAGCGCTAAATAAACGTTCGCAAGTGTTTGCGCTTCGATTCCTTGTGCCGCATCCACGACAAGAATTGCCCCTTCACATGCTGCCAAACTTCTTGAAACTTCGTATGTAAAGTCGACGTGTCCAGGCGTATCGATTAAGTGGAATGTGTAATCTTCCCCGTCTTTCGCTCTGTACGTCAACTGTACGGCGTTTAATTTAATGGTAATGCCTCGTTCTTGTTCTAATTCCATTGAATCCAATGTTCTTGTTGACATTTCTCTTTGTGATAATGTTTTTGTTTGTTCTAAAATACGGTCAGCTAATGTCGATTTTCCATGGTCGATATGTGCGATAATGGAAAAGTTTCGAATGTTTTTTTGACGTTTTAATTTTTCTTCTAAATTCATCATGTTCACTCCTATTTCTGCTAATAGAAGTATACCAGTGAATGGCTATTTGTTCAATTTTCATTGCCATTTTCTTCAGAAAAAGTTCAACAAGAACAAATTTTAATTGGCAAACATCGCTTCAATTGATTCTGCCAATACGATAATCGTTTCGTTCAACTCTTCTTCCGTATTTTGAGGTCCACCAAGCTCAACTAAAATAATTGCTGGATGCAGGTCTTGATTGTATCGCCCGTCAACGCCTCTTCCGCTTTTACGAATAATATTACGCGTAATACCGGGCACTTTCTTTTCCATTTCTTCTTTTAGGCGAATTACTTTCTCTTCATTTTGCTTATAATTCGGATGTTCCAAACCAACAACAAAGGCAACACGTGCATATTTTTTTCCTTCATAGTCAAGTGTCGTTTTATCGCGCCCGATTGAATCACGATGTAAGTCAATGATTAATTGATAATCTTTCTCCGCGACTTGTTGCTCTACAAACGGGCGAATGGAATGATAAGATTTCGAAAACGTTTTTCGTTGTTTTTTTAATTCTTCTGCATTATCCACTGGTAAAATATCTGTTTCAATGCCAGACGCCGTCAACTGTGCTTGTAATTTTTCACCAAACTTTGTAATGTTTTCAACTTGATGTGACGCCGCTACTTTCCCACTTTTTGCTTTGGTGACCGGTTCATATGCCTCGTGATTATGCGTAAAATAAAGAAGGATTTTTTGATCACTTATTTTC
>CANSAF010000153.1 GCA_947644645.1 uncultured Sporosarcina sp.
AAAATAACAAAATAAACGATACAAATATAAAATGGGGATTGTCCAGAAAGTCAGCTATTCTACTTTCTAGACAGCCCCGTTTTTTATGAATTAAAACAGATAAGTTGTTAATGAATAGCATAAACCTTTTGTAGTTGTTATACTAAAACTAACTGTTAGGAGGATTTTTGATGAAGCAATATTTAGAGCTATGTAAACATGTATTAGAAAATGGAACTGAAAAAGGTGATCGCACAGGAACGGGTACATACAGCACTTTCGGGTATCAAATGCGATTTGACTTGCAAAAAGGTTTTCCATTACTGACAACGAAAAAAACAGCATTTCGTTTAATCGTATCGGAATTATTATGGTTTTTAAAAGGCGATACGAATGTGCGAACGCTAATTGAAGAAAAGAATCCAATTTGGGATGAATGGGCGTTTGAACAATGGGTAACAAGTGAAGAATATGATGGACCGGATATGACAGATTTTGGTCTTCGTGCAGTAAAAGATCCAGCATTTGCGGAAGTGTATCAAGTGGAAATGGATGCATTTAAAAAACGAGTACTAGAAGATGAAAACTTTGCGAATAAATATGCGGATCTCGGACCAGTTTACGGAAAGCAATGGCGTTCATGGGCAACAGAAAACGGTACAATTGACCAAATACAAAATGTCATTGACAGTTTGAAAAACAACCCAGATTCTCGTCGTCATATCGTCACAGCATGGAATCCAGCGGAAGTAGAAGAGATGGCTTTACCGCCATGTCATGCATTATTCCAATTTTATGTAGCAGATGGAAAATTATCTTGTCAACTATACCAACGTTCGGCAGATATCTTTTTAGGTGTTCCATTTAACATTGCTTCTTATGCACTTTTAATTCATTTAATTGCACTGGAATGCGATTTAGAAGTAGGAGAGTTCATTCATACTTTGGGAGACGCACATATTTATTCCAATCATGTGGACCAAGTCAATGAACAATTAGCACGCACGCCAAAAGCGTTGCCAACAGTGGAAATTGATTTAAATGGTAAATCAATCTTTGAATTAGAAACAAAAGATATTCGAATTGAAGGATACGATCCACACCCAAGAATTAAAGCGCCAATCGCGGTTTAAAAGGAGACGAAAAAATGATTTCATTAATGGTTGCACATGATCCAAATCGGGTAATGGGCATTAACAATGATCTTCCTTGGCATATTCCGGAAGATTTACAATACTTTAAAGCGAAAACGATGGGAAAAGCGATGGTCATGGGCAGAAAAACATATGAATCCATCGGTCGTCCACTACCTGGAAGATTAAGTATCGTGATTACGCGTGATCCTGTTTACACGGCTGCAGAAGGTGTTGTCATTGTGCATGATTTAAATGAAGCAATTGAGCGAGCGAAAGAATATGCAGATGAAGTGATGATTATTGGTGGCGCGGAGATTTTTAAATTATCGATGGAAATCGCAGATCGTTTATATATTACGGAAATTCACGAAGAATTTGACGGTGACACTTTCTTTCCAACATACGATAAAGATTGGATATTAACAGAAGAAACAGCCGTAATGACTTCAAAAACAGGCACAACATTCTCCTATTTAATTTACGATAAAAAATAAGAGGAAACGGTCGCGAGCACAAAAAAAGAGAAGGAACGCATCCTTTCTCCGAATTTAAAACCGAGAGGCGCCCCCAGTTATTGGGGGACAGCCTCGCCTAAGTGTATAATAAAATGCTAAAATACATACACGCACTTCCAGCGATGACAAAAACATGCCAAATTGCATGATTATATGGAATACGTCTCCAAGCATAGAACACGGCACCAATTGTATATAATAGACCACCGGCTAATAAAAACCAAAAGCCTGCCATCGTAATACTTTGGATTAGCGGTTTAATGGCAAAGATAATGAGCCAACCCATGAGCACATAAAACATGAGTGAAACAAATTCAAAGCGATGAATAAAAAACACTTTAAATAAAATACCTAAAATGGCTAAGCCCCATATAATACCAAATAACGTCCAGCCGAGTGCGCCTTGTAAAGAAATAAGAAGAAAAGGTGTGTATGTTCCAGCAATTAGTATATAAATTGCTGAATGATCAAAAATAGAAAACAATTTTTTTAGTTTAACAGGCATACTATGAAGCAAAGTACTCATTAAAAAAAGTAAAAGCATAGATGTCCCGAAAATTGTATAACTAACAACATGGAGTGCGGTTCCAGCCTTTACACCTTTTAAAATTAAAATCACAAGCGCTGGAATTGTTAATAAAAATCCAATCCCATGTGAAATTGCATTCCATAATTCTTCTCTTTTAGTTTTATAATCAAATGCATCTGTCATATGAATAACCTCCTTGGTTTTTATTATACAAATATATTAATCAAACGACTACTTTTTTGAAAGAGGGATTTTATTTTGAAACCTATTTATATTGTAACAGACTCAACGCTCGATTTAAGTGAAGAAGAAATCAAGCAATACGGCATCCATACTGTACCTTTAACAATCCAAATTGATAACGAAACATATGTCGACGGTGTAGATGTTATGCCAGAGCAATTTTTAGCGTTAATGGCGAATGCGGAAGAATTGCCAAAAAGCTCTCAACCTGCTGTAGGTGTCTTTAAAGAGTTATATGATGAGCTAGGTAAAGATGGAGACATTATTTCAATTCATATGACTGGCGGAATGAGTGGAACTGTAAAATCAGCTCAGTCGGCAGCACAAATGTCTTCGGCGAATGTTACGGTCATTGATTCTGAGTATATTTCACAAGCTTTAGCATTCCAAGTCATTGAAGCTGCTGAAATGGCTCAAAAAGGGCATACAGTTGAAGAAATTGTGAACCGTGTCAATGAAATTCGTCAAGCGACAACACTTTTTGTTGTTGTAGATAAAATGGATAATTTAGTAAAAGGCGGACGCGTCGGAAAAGGTCGTGCGTTAATTGGTTCACTGTTAAATATAAAGCCAATTCTTACGTTAAAAGACGGAGTGTTAGCACCTGTTAGCCAAGTGAGAAGTCATAAACAAGTTGTTAAGCAATTATTTAAAGCTTTTACAGAACAAACATCTGGAAAAATGATTA
>CANSAF010000154.1 GCA_947644645.1 uncultured Sporosarcina sp.
CATTGCAGAAAGCATCATAAATCTTTCTTTGTCGTTTTGATCTAACGCTTCGTCGATTCCTTTTCGAAGCGTTTCTCTCGTCATATTTTCAATGCTTTCTTCAACGAGTTTCTCTGCAATTTTCTTATCTGTCTCACTCACTTGTAAATACGGCGGGAGAAACGGATTTTCTTCTCGTACACTGGCGTAATTTGGGCAAGTATAATTGTTTGGAAAATTTAATTGGATGTACATTTTTTCCTTTTCATACAGACGTAAGTCATGAAACGCTTTTTCGGCATCAGCTGTCATTAAATTTCCTTTATAAAAACGAAATGGTATGCTTTCTGACTTTGTCGTCGAAATGACCATTGCTCTCGGACAATAATGGGCTTCATCCGTAAAGTGTACGTTTTCTAAAAGGTTCTCATGGCTAAGTAAATAATTTAAAATCCAGACACATTCACGACGCTTTAGTTTGTAGCGCTTTAAAAACCACCGGACAAAATCTTTTTTAGCATCGACAGGTACCATCGCCTTCATGTTACACCTCCATATCATTTTCTAACTCGAGAAACGCATGCCAATTTTGATCATCTGGAAATTGGCGAATGAGTACAGTGGCAATTTCAATTGCTTCACGCTTTCTCCCTTCTTCAAGAAGGAAACTTGCATAGGCATTTAAAAATTCGTAATCATCATTCATTCCATCATATGCTTGCTGAAACGCATCATATGCCTTTTCATATAATTCCATTCTCTCATAACTATAAGCTAAAAATGCATATAAAATTGACACATGATTGACTTCTTCAACTGCCCCCGTCACCAGCTCAATTAATGCTTCATCTTGCTCTGTTTCATTGTATAAAGATGCCAATGTAATAAGCGCTTCAATATATTCTGGATCTAAGACGAGCGCTTCAGATAAATATTGTTCTGCCTCATCTTGTAACCCTAATTTTAGCGCGCATTTCCCGGCGGATAGATGCAATTCTTTATCAAATTCATCCCTTGCAATACCTGCTTTAAATAATTCATAAGCTTTTTCGTTTTTGTCCATTAAGAGGTGCGCTTGTCCCGCTAACATATATGCTGCATAATAATCTGGGTCCATCGCGATTAATTCATTCATTAACTGAATCGCTTGTTTTGCATTGCCTACTTGATAATGCGCAAATGCTGCACCAAATAATGTATCCGGGGCAGATCTTTCTTGCAACAATGCTTCATAGTAAGGAAGTGCCTCCTCATAAGCCCCGCCTTCACTATATGTTTCCGCTAGGCGTGAAACAATATTCACTTCTCCAATCATCTCTACTTGGTCTTTTAGTTTTAAGTAAAAGTTTGCAGCTTCGGCATACCTTCCTGAATTTAATAAAAGTTCCGCATAAGCAAATTGAATAATTGGTTCGGTTGGGAATAACTGATACGCTTCTTTAATTTTTTCGACTGCCGTTTCAAGTAAACCAGTCATTTGATAATAATCCGCTTGAACAAGCAATGCTTGAACATACTCTTCGTCCTCTTTTTGAATCTCTTTTAAAAGGAGTAAAGCTTCATCTTCTTCACCAAGTTCAATTAATATTGTTGCGCGGTCTATTTTCAATTGTGCTTCATCAGGCAAATGAACGAGTAATAATTCATACAGCGCATTTGCTTCTTTCAAAAAGCCGTAGGTTGAAAGAAGATTAGCTGTATCGTATATTTCATCAAAATTTGTCGTCGTTTTTAATTTGTTTAATAAAGTGCTTAAAGCTTCCAAATCACCTTCTTGAATGATTCGTTCAATGTGGTCTAACTGTTCCATATTTTCACCTTTTCCTTATAAATGTATACATAATCTATCGCAAACGGTAAAAGTCAATGAACAATCAGTGGAAGCCTGATTTGGATAATTTTACCTTTTAGCGACAGTTTTTAAATCCTCAAAAAATGATGGATAAGAAATGTCAATACATGCGGCATCTTCAATCGTAATCGGTTCTTCTGAGATTAACGATGCAATGCCCGCCATCATTCCGAGCCTATGATCTCCGTAAGAATCCATGTTACCACCTTTTAATGGTGTCAGTCCATGAATAATCATTCCGTCACTAGTTGCTTCAATATTGGCACCAATTTTCGTTAATTCATTTGTTACGGCTAAAATGCGGTCTGTTTCTTTCACGCGTAATTCTGCTGCATCTTTAATAATGGTCGTTCCTTCAGCTTGTGTCGCAAGTAAAGCAATAATCGGTAATTCGTCAATCAATCTTGGAATAAGTTCGCCGCCAATTTCAACAGCTTTTATCTTTTTATATGTCACAACAACTGTGCCTACATGTTCTCCGTTTTCAGTCGATTCATCCAAAATTTCAATGCCAACCCCCATCGCTTTTAACACATCTATAATCCCCGTGCGCGTTGGATTTAAACCAACATTTACAAATGTTAAAGAACTCCCTTTCGTCATCGCTGCAGCAACCATGAAAAATGCAGCTGAGGAAATATCTCCAGGTACATGGACATCTTTTCCGCGCAGTACATCGCCTTTTTGAATTGTCGCAACGCCGTTATTCATCTCCATATTCGCACCGAAATAACGTAACATTTGTTCCGTATGATCTCTTGAAACGGTTTCTTCTGCTACAGATGTTGCTTCATCTACTTGCAAGCCGGCAAATAAAATCGCCGATTTCACTTGTGCACTCGCGACAGGGCTTTTATATTGAATGGCTTTCAGTGGATTTCCTTTAACTGTCAGTGGCAATAAATCTTTCTCACCTTTTGCCGTAATCGAAGCGCCCATTTCTCGGAGCGGAATCGTGACCCGGTCCATCGGGCGACCTGATAATGATTCATCTCCACTTAAAACCGCTTCAACAGGAGAACTTGCTAAAATTCCAAGCATTAACCTTGCTGTCGTTCCAGAATTTCCTGCATAAAGTTCTTCTTTTGGATTGGACCATTTTTGAATTCCTGGGCTTTCAATTTCA
>CANSAF010000155.1 GCA_947644645.1 uncultured Sporosarcina sp.
ATTTCACTCATCGTTCTTTCACCGTCAACAAGCCATTCAATTAAAAAAACACCGAGTACACTCAAAATAATTGCTGGAATCGAAGGCGGCATGGCGACTAAATAATATAAAAGGATATAAAGTACGAAAAAAACTAAAAACAATAAGATGAATAAAATCATCCATTGAATGATGAAATGCATTTTTGGAAAAACAGTTTCATTTTTTAAAAAGCCGACTGGTGACCATTTGATAAAACTAAATAACTCCATAAATTTTAATGAAAAAACCATAAAAAGCGCAGCAACTAGCGATGTATAGAATAACGTCTGATTCCACATAAACTTCCCTCCTAAAAAGAGTGTCGGAAAATTTATGATTTTTTAAACATCATTGTGGTTATCGTTCCCTTTTTTTATTAAAATTAAAATATTTTTTCTTTTAAATTTAATTTTTTACTTAAAAATAAAGTGTTTATAAAATATGTCTAACAATCAAAAAGCGCCGATCTAAGTCGGGGTAGCGCTTGTCGAAGGTGTCATGTTTGGCGGGAAAGAACATACGGTAACAGCAATTCGCCGTAAAGATGATTCCATCGAATATTTCCACTTGCCTAAAAAACAACATCCACTTTCAGCAAAATTAAGAAAGATTCCCTTCATACGAGGAATTGTTGCATTAGTTGAGTCTGCTGGGGTCGGATCAAAACATTTAACCTTCTCAAGCGATCGTTATGACGTTTTGCCAGGCGAAGAAGTGGAAACAGAAGAAGAAACCTCTAAATTGGCGATGGTGATTGGTGTCGCGGCAGTTGGTGTACTTTCTTTCTTATTTAGTAAATTTGTTTTCACGCTCGTTCCTGTGTTTATCGCTGAATTATTCAGCCCAATTGCATCCGGGAAAACAGCCCAAATTTTACTCGAAAGCTTTTTCAAACTTGCGCTTTTACTCGGCTATCTCGGACTGATTTCGATGACACCATTCATTAAAAGAGTCTTTCAATATCACGGTGCGGAACATAAAGTGATTAATGCTTATGAATGCGGTTTACCTTTGACCGTTGAAAATATTCAAGCGCAGTCAAGACTTCATTACCGTTGTGGCAGTAGTTTTATTTTATTTACGGTTATTGTTGGGATGTTTATTTACTTCCTTGTACCAACAGATCCTTTATGGTTACGTGTTGTTAACCGAATTTTATTAATTCCGGTTGTGCTTGGTATTTCTTTTGAAGTGTTACAAGTGACAAACGCGGTGAGAAGCATCCCTGTCTTGAAATATTTAGGCTACCCGGGGCTGTGGCTTCAATTACTAACAACGAAAGAACCTGATGACGAGCAAGTTGAAGTCGCAATCAAATCTTTTGAAAAGTTGCTCGAAGTCGAAGAATTTGGTGTGGAAGCAATGGCTGTTCCTGAAGTTAAAGAAGATGATGTTGTGATTTCAGTGCAATCATAAAGTGAAAAAGCTATCTAGAAGTTTACTTTTAGATAGCTTTTTATTAAATCATTATTTTATTATAATCCACATTTCAACTGCGCTTGACAGTTTGTACATGTATTACAACCGCCTGCTTCTTGCACAGTTCCTTGTCGACAAACTGGACAAGTATTGCCTACTTCAGAGCCGATTGTGACATTTGTTGAGCCAAGTTCTTGAATCGTTTCAACAAGCATGACCGGACGCTCTCCAATCTTTTCTTCAACAAAACCTGCATCCATTTCATTGTCTTCTGCTTTTAACGTTAACACTTGTGAATCTCGGCTACCATCTACATAAACTGTCCCGCCTTTTGCGCCGCCTTTATATAAACGCTCGTACACACGCTCAACTTGCTCTACTGTATAGCCACGCGGTGCGTTGACTGTTTTAGAAATCGAGCTATCAATCCAACGTTGAATAATGCATTGCACATCAGCATGCGCTTCAGGTGCAAGACTCATCGATGAAACAAACCTTTCCGGTAAATGATTCGGATCTGCTTCAGGATGGTTTTGTAGATATTCTTCAACAATTTCTGCCTTCACTTCGATAAACTTCCCAAGTCGTCCACTTCGGTAATAAGTGAATGAGAAGTAAGGCTCTAATCCGGTTGAAACCCCAACCATCGTTCCAGTACTCACTTTTGTTACTCCCCGTATTTATGGAGGGCGGGATTATTAGTACCCGCTCCACATGTCGCCATATGGGTCAGACTATATCATCAATCGTGTTTAAATTTGCTTGGATGGTTATCACCGGAATGTATAGATCGATGACACGGTTCACAAACACTTAGTAAGTTATTTAATTGATTTGCGATTAAATAACTTTTACACAATACGAATGGAATTATATGATGAACAGATAATTCTTGCCCGTATTGTAATTCTGTTATTCCACACTTTTGACAAGTAAAATTATCACGTTTTCTTGCAGCTCTTCGTTGTAGTAGCCAATTTTGACCATAGTAAGTAATTTTTCCACCTCTCCAAGTACCACTATTTTCTCCTGAAAATAATTGATTTTCGGAATAATAAAGACTCATACATTCTTTCATACAAAAATTATATGTTCTCAAAGCACTTGGCTTTTTGTTATAGGACTTACCACAATAACTACATTCAACCTTTACTTTCTTAGAAAGGTTTGCTTTCGCTCTTCTACCGTTTGCTTTTCCTAAACATTTCTTACTACAGAATTTAGCATTTTTTCTACTTTTAATAACCTGAAAAAACTGATCACATTCTTGACATTTTAATGAAATTCGCTCTCTCGGTGGTCCAGGTTTTTCTACTTCTCTTTTATAAAGAGTATTACACTCCCTGTTACAAAAAAGCGTTGAGAATTTTTCTATATCACAATTCTTCCTTAAAATTCTCTTCCCACAATAACTACAAGAGACTTCTCGCTTTTTGCTA
>CANSAF010000156.1 GCA_947644645.1 uncultured Sporosarcina sp.
TTATTGTACATAGAGAAAAAAGTACGGGCTATGCGAAAGAATATTTAGATGAATGTAAAGAGATTATTCAAAATCTCGGTAAAACGAAAGTTCGCCGTAAAATCGAACCGATCTTTTCATTTAAAGAAATCCGTACAAGTTTTAATGCTTTATTTCAACAGTTGGGCTATGAAAAATTGCCAAATGAAACATTGAACGACTTTATGCTTTGTATCATTTCATTGTTACAAAATGTGAAAATCGTAACAGGCAGCTTACATAAAGAAATCGGCTATTTAAGTTTTGCGGCATCTAGTAAAGAACTTATTTTAATGGGAAATTTACTCGTTAGACGAGATGGACGCACGATGCCGATTACGTTTCCAGTATTGGCCGTTCAAAACCGTTATGAAAAAATTACACCGCAAGATGACAAGGATACACCGTATTTATTTGACAATGAAATTATGGAAGTCATCCATGTGAATAATCAATTGGCGATTACTTTTCCGAGTATGAGCGTAAACGAATAAATAAAAGGTGTTTGGTTCGTCTACTTTGACATTCCAAACACCTTTTTCAATTATTGAATCTTAATAATATTTGTTTCTTTTAATTGTACATGTCCTGATTTTTCAACTGTTAATGTTTCCCCGTCCAGTAAATTCGTAAAAATAATTGGCGTAATGATTGAAACAGCATTTTCTTCGATATATGCAAGATCCATTTCCAGTAAAGGCTGTCCTGCTTCTACTTTATCGCCTTGCTCGACTAACGCTTTGAAGCCTTCACCGTTCAACTTCACCGTATCAATTCCCACGTGAATTAAAATCTCTCGTCCATCATTCGCTTTAATCCCGATTGCGTGCTTTGTTGGGAAAAACGTGACGATTTCTCCGTCTACTGGTGAAACGACGATGCCTTCTGTCGGTAAAATCGCAAACCCATCTCCCATCATTTTTTGTGAGAATACTTGATCTGGTACTTCTGATAATGGCTTCATTTCCCCTTCCATCGGTGAAATAAAGGCAGATGCTTCTGTAGATAATATATCTGGTGTCGTCATTTCCGGTTCAGCTACGACGCGTGGGCGTTTTCCACTCATCACATCTTGAATTTGTCCTTTAATAATTTCAGAACGTGGTCAGAAAATTGCTTGAATATTATTGCCAACTTCTAATACACCTGCCGCCCCTAATCTTTCAAGCTCTTTCTTTTCAACTTTCGCAACATCTTGTACGGAAACACGAAGTCTTGTAATACAAGCATCTAAATGAGTAATATTTTGTGCCCCACCCATCGCTTCAAGAATATTCGCCGCAAGATCGCCCGCTTCTCCTGACGAGCCTTTTGCTTCATCGTCATCTTTTTCACGACCTGGTGTTAATAAATCAAATTTTTGAATCATAAAACGGAATAAGAAGTAGTAAATGACAGCAAATACGAGCCCTAATAGAATCGTTAGCCACCAAGCTTCTTTCCCTGGTAAAATCCCGAATAAGAAGAAGTCAATCGCTCCTCCTGAGAACGTATAGCCGATATGAATATCTAAATACGTCATTAAAACAAATGATAAACCATCTAATACTGCGTGCATAAAGAATAATACGGGTGATAAAAATAAGAAACTAAATTCTAATGGCTCAGTAATTCCCGTTAAAAATGATGTTAATGCTCCCGAAATTAATAAACCTGCGACCAATTTTTTCTTCTCTGGGCGTGCCATATGATACATCGCAAGCGCTGCTGCTGGTAAACCGAACATCATAATCGGGAATTCCCCTGCCATGAAATGTCCTGCCGTTAATTCAACATTATCTTTTAATTGCGCAAAGAAAATCGTCATATCTCCGCGGACAATTGAACCCGCTGTTGTTGTATACGAACCAAACTCATACCAAAACGGCGCATGGAAAATATGGTGAAGCCCGAAAGGAATGAGTAAACGTTTAATAAATCCGAAGAAAAATACTGCAATATAAGTTCCTTCGTTTAATAACCAAAGAGACGCACTGTTCATTCCCGTTTGAATCGGTGGCCAAATGATTAATAATAAAAGACCCGCAACAAACGAAGCGGCTGCCGTTACAATGGGTACAAATCGTTTTCCTGCAAAGAAGCCAAGGAATGACGGCATTTCAATATTATGATATTTATTGAAACATGCGGCTGCGATTAAACCAACAATAATTCCGCCAAAAACGCCCGTTTGCAATGTCGGAATCCCAAGTACTGACGCATAACTTGGATCCTCTGCGACCATATCAAATGTTGTGCCAAGCCATGAACTCATTACTTGGTTTAACACTAAATAACCGACTAATGCGGCCACAGCGGCTGCACCAACTTTCGCTAGACCAATCGCAACCCCTATCGCAAAAATAAGGGCTAAGTTTTCAAATACGATTCCCCCTGCGTCTTCCATGACCGTTGCAGTCAATTGAATCCAGTCGGCTGATAGAAACGGTAATTTGCTTAACATCGCCTCTTGCTGCATCGCGTTTCCAATTCCAAGTAATAACCCTGCTGCTGGCAATAAAGCAACGGGCAACATCAAAGCTTGTCCAACTTTTTGCAAAACGCCAAAAGCTTTTTTAAACATATGAAATCCTCCTTTTGTCGATTATCCCATTCAACTGTACCTCTTTTTAAAAAATGGAAACAAAAAAGGCATGGTAAAAGGCGAATTGAAATAAGCTTAAAGAGTCCTCTAAACTTTTTCCAATTATCCTTCTACTCATGCCTGATCGAATACAGTAACACGTATGTAGATAAT
>CANSAF010000157.1 GCA_947644645.1 uncultured Sporosarcina sp.
TTCAAGCACGTGAAGGGCAAAGCCCAGCGCTAAGGGGGAGATGAATTTTGGCTGATAGCACCGAGATATTCACGGCGCCGCGAACTTTTTTGCCAAAACGTATTACGGAGAAATCAAACAACTAGATTTCTCATTAGACAAAACAAAGTATCTACGGCTTGCGTAATTTGCAAAAAGTAGTAGAAGGCTTGTTCCGGCCCAGTGAAGCCATTCACTGTTGCCTACCGAAGTTGTCTAGCTGTACTTCTATGTTCCGCACAAAAAGTCTATGTCACCCATAGGCTTTGTCGAAGGCATTTGGACAATGTAGTAGGAAACCCCCACTTCAAAAACAGAATGTTTTAAGTGGGGGAGGTTCATTATTTGGGATGGAAGAATATCCATGTTAGGATAAGTATAGGTGGTGGGCCAAATGAATAAAAAAACTTTCAATACAATCGGATGGCTAATTTTACTCGGCATGACGATCACATGGATTTTATATGGTTATACGAATTGGTTTTTACTCTTTTTACCGATCGCAACGATTTGTTTTTCCATTCATGATAGCAGTATAAAAGAGTGGAAAATTGTCAAGCGATTTTCGTTTAAACAAGTACTAATCATCATTGGAACGTTTATTATAGCTGTGGGCGTAGCATTGGGTTTAATTATGCTGGCAAGATATTTGATTCAAGATATTTTTCATCTGCATGGCTGGGTAAAAACAGTGAGTCAATATACAGCTGTTATTCTTTCATTATTCCCAGCACAATATCTTTTTTCTTCCACTCTATTGAAGTTTTCTGAAGAGGCAACGGAAAAATAAAAGTGAAGCGACCATCACTCGGTTGCTTCACTTTTATTGTAAACGGAATTTTTCTAGACATTTTTCACAAATACATGCTTTTTTTATTTGTTCCCGGGATAATTTTTCAAAAATACCTTTTGGGAAATGCTCAGTCATACACCAACAAGGTTGTTTAGAAACGCTGGCGCAATGATTGTTTTTCTGACAAAGTGGACATTGTTGATTGCTACGCATGATACCACCGCCTGAAATGATCTTTCTATTCATGTCTGAATTCCTTCACTTTTTCCTCCCGTTCAAACCCCAAATATCTCGTCCCCTGAAATGTAAGAAATCCCTCATCACCTTCTGCCAACATCCCATATTCAGCACCATTTACAGAAAACTCCGTGCGGTCGCCGCTTTCAAATTGAAAAGTAACATAATATGTAGTCGACGAAGATGAATGCATATGATCTGTTCCGTGATGATGGTGAGAAGTGTTCGTTCTTTTTGTTGCAACAACCGCAGCAACCGTTAGTCTTGGTGATTGGTTATTCGAACTCCACTGTGTAATTCCTTTTACAATTACAAAAATCATTACCCCAATGATAAATAATGGAACGAGCGTAAACATAAAATCGCCTGAACCCGCTGTTTCAAAGCCCATTAGAATCCCTCCTTATATCTCTTTTCTAATTATACGTGCTATTTATCAATATGTTTCATTTATCCGAAGTAAATTAAATAGTTAATCATTAAGCATATCCCTTCACTTGCATAGTCAAGTTATGATAAAGTAGTAATTGTCTTGATTTAGTGATATTTTTTATAAGCAAGTTCAAGTGATTGACTTTTTTATTATATACATATATCATGAATTCAAGGTAATTAAAACAAACAATTTTAAAGGAGTTTTTTATTGATGAATATTTTAGTTGTAAAAGCAAATAACCGCCCTGCATCTGAGGGGATTTCTAGTAAAATGTACGAAACTTTCATGGAAAATATTGAAGGAAACGTAACAACATTTGACGTGTTTGCAGAAGATATGCCTTACTTCGGTCAAGAATTATTTGATGCTTTCGGTAAAGTACAATCAGGTGAAGAAATGACTGATGTTGAACAACGTCTTTTAGCAGCAAAACAAAAAGCAATGGACGCATTAACTGCAGCAGATGTTGTTGTATTTGCATTCCCACTATGGAACTTAACAATCCCAGCGAAGTTACAAACATTCATCGACTATGTTTACCAAGCTGGTTTCACATTCAAATATGACGAAAACGGTCAATTAGTAAGCTTAATGAAAGATAAAAAAGCAGTTATTTTAAACGCACGTGGCGGACTTTACTCTGCACCGGAAATGGCACCAATGGAAATGTCTGTAAACTACATTAAAAATGTTGTAGGCGGTATCTTTGGTATGGAAATCGCACATGAAGTTGTGATTGAAGGCCATAACGCAATGCCAGACAAAGCAAAAGAAATCATTGAAGAAGGTTTAGAAAAAGTTAAAACTGTTGCAAAAGAACTTTCAGCAGTAACAGTTTAATTTTATACAAGTTTCAAATCCCGCTCCTCGGAATTTAATCTGATGAGTGGGATTTTTTTGTAGTGATTGAATTAAAATTAATTTTCAAGTTTTAAACATACGTTCTTTTGTGATGTATTTAATGGAAATCATGGAATTATCTCAAGATGAGTTAAAAGAATTAGTGTCAAAAGGTTAGTTGGATAATATAAGGTTGTCCAGTGCTCCTGCTATTGCACAGCCTAAATATACTCCCCAAACACTTCTGGTTTCCATCCATGGATCGCATGTCGTTCTTTTTCAAACACTTTTTCTAAATAAATCATCGTCGTTTCAATTTTCTCGTGTCCGAGAGACCGCATAATATCATAGATGTCTATATCGTTTAATTTTGAAATGATTGCGAATGCGTGACGGAAGACGTGTGGCGTAATTGTT
>CANSAF010000158.1 GCA_947644645.1 uncultured Sporosarcina sp.
AGAAAATTCTGTGTTTTACCTTATGGTTTTATTTTTTTATGCGACGCTAGTGATAGTTTTTATATAAACTGCCCGGAGAAAATGGATATATCCACGTCATGATAAAATTAAAACATATCACAATCATGATGATTCCACCCATTAACCAATTTCTTCTTTTATTACGCATAAAAATCTCCTTTATTCCATTAAAACTTATCTGCATGCTGTTTAAAAAACTCATAATATGTACGCACATTTTCAAGCTCTATCCACGGTTCCACTTGCACAGGAACTCTGTCAAGATTATAAATCTTTGCCTCCCGCATCGATAATAAAAATGGAGAATGTGTTGAAATAATAAATTGGCAACCGAAAAAACGAGCCGCGTCTTCGATAAACTTCACCAGTTCCAACTGCCGCTCTGGAGATAAACTATTTTCTGGCTCATCTAAAATATAAAGACCATTGTCCTCAATCTTTTCCGTAAAATATCGAAACGCACTTTCCCCGTTTGAATATTCCCGAACATTATCGATTAATTTACTTCGCACAAAACGAGATTGCGTTTTCCTTCTCGCCTCATTTACTTTTTTGAGTTCTTCGTAATCTGCCAATGACTTCAACTGAAAATCAGCATATTTTGCATCCAAGTACTCATCGAAAATTTGATCACGCTTTTCATCAATTCCTTCATTTAAGTTTCGAATATTTAACAAATAATCAAAAACATCATCACTCGTAATAATGCGGCTATTTTCCGGAATCGCTTTTTTCAACTGCATATCACATATGTCTACATAATGCGGTGTGAAATTCGATTTATTATAAATTGAATCCCGCTGTATAGCTGTTTTTTCGGCGATGACATTTAAAGCTGTGCTTTTCCCTGAACCATTTCCACCGTATAAAATCGTAATCGGTTCAAACATAATCCCGTCAAAATCTTTTCTCGACAAAACTTTAAATGGATAAAATGAATCATAAACCGTTCTTTTTTCATTCATAATAAAATTAGATTCCATCTCATCATTTGGGAATGTAAAAGAATGTAAATACATAAGTTCCCTCCTTACCAATTGAATAAAATCGCCATCCCAATGCTCCAAATGACTGCTACGACAGCAATCCAAATCATTTCTAATTGAAGAAATGAGCTCAACAAACTTCCGTTTTTCACTTCCGCCATCCCTCTAGCCACCTTTAAATTAATAGGCAAGAAATATAGTGAAAAAAGGATCCCTCCTGAAAGTGCAATCGAAAAATATACGAGCGTGGGATTTGCTATAATACTTTCTACAAAACGACCAACGATAAAAAATGGAATCCCTGCCCATATGAAAAATGTTGGAAATAATAACATAAGTCCAATCACGCCAAGCATAAAATTCTTCTGTAAGACATTTTTATATAGCGCACGATACGTCATATTTCAGTCTCCCCCTGACAATAAAAAACTACTTATTATCGAGTATACTCATCCCTTACTTCCTCAGCACTTTCGTTTTGCCAAATAAACTTAAACGTCTTGCCTCCTAATACGAAATGCTAGAGAAAAAGTTTCATTTAGAAGCGACTTTCCGCCCTTTATATAAAAAACTACTCTAGGAAAGTAAAAATCGATTTTCTTAGAGTAGTTATATTTATTAATCATCATCCCATTAGACGCGGATTATTCTAACTTAAGCGCCTGCAATTTTTCCAGAGACAATCCCGTCGCTTCAACAATTATTTGTAAATCAAGTCCCATTTGAAGCATTTTACTCGCCGTTTTTTCTACACCAAGATCAATTCCTTGTTCTAGACCTCGTTCCAAACCCTGCGCAATCCCTCGATCTAACTGCTCCGCAAATGAATTAGCCACTGTCGGCGATGCGTTTTCTTCATTATACAATCCCATCAACCCTCGCTCCTTTCGTATTTCTGGTCCAAGGTCTTTGTTTCTTCTTTGAGCAAACAAATCTTCAAAGAAAAATTCACAGTATCTGCCACTTCCCTCAATTCGCGCCCTTCCAAGAATTGAAGGAAATGACAAGTACCGCGTTAACAAATATACTATTTGCGAATCGTTTCTTGAATTGCCTCCAATTCTTCTACATTTAAATCCGTCACACTGGAAATCATCTCCAATGGCATATTCTCCAAAATTAACTTTTTCGCAATGTTTTGCTTCTCAAGAGATATTCCTTGTTCCAAACCTTGTGCAATCCCTCGATCTAACTGCTCCGCAAATGATTTAGACACTGTCGGCGATGCATTTTCTTCATTATACAATTCCATCAGACCTCGCTCCTTTCGTATTTCTGGTCCAAGCGCTTGCCCCAATTTCTTGGTTTCTTCCTCTGGCAACTTCAATAAGTAATCAACAAAATAAATCGTCGCAATAATGGCTGATCTTGCATATTTTTTACTGCGAATCAATTCACGCATCAGTTTTTGCTTAAATTGGTACCGTTTTTCGATTTCATCTTTCGTCTCATGCATCGCTTTTGCAGCTAATATCACTCGACTAAAAACATTAGCCGAACACTCTAGTTCTGCATCTGAATAATCTTCCGTCCTATAATTATTATACGAATAATTTAGCGCTGTGCCAAAATAA
>CANSAF010000159.1 GCA_947644645.1 uncultured Sporosarcina sp.
CTTTGTGTCATATATTCCACTGCCCAATTTTTCACGTAAGTTTTTAAAATCCCTTCAGGACTTGTATTGCCATCGAATTTTGCAACCAACTCTTCAACTGGTAATTTACGATCTAGCATTTGATAATTCATACCCATCGTTCCTTCGAAAGGTTCATAAGGTCCTTTCATGCCACATTCTGCAAGTTGTAATGCAAACACTGCGTTTCTTGCAGCATTTGCGGCAGCGGCAGCTTTCCACATTGAAATTTCACCATTTCGCGTTTGACGCATAGAAGCGTGGGGAACAATGGCTAATGCTAAAGCTTGTTCCGTTTGTTCAGGTGTGAAATCCAATAAGTTTGCACCGCCGACGATCGTCGATACAGTAATATAGTTGACATGGTCCCAACCATTTGATTTTAAGCTTGCCGAATCACAGAAATTGACGCCAACTTCATAAGCTGCGGCAATCGCTGCAATGAGTTTTTTACCAGAAAGATTTCTTTCTTCAGCCAATGCGAAAAGTGGTGCAATCACATCGCTTGGATGAAGCGGCTCGACAGATAAATATGTGTCATTATAATCTAAATAACGAATTGCCGTACCGTTTGCAAAAGTAGCATAATCGACAGCGACTTTTTGATTTGTACCAATCAATGTTGCACCGTTTTCTTTTTCGTAATGGGTTGCGAGTTTACGAGCTGCAGTCGAAGCGTCAAACTCATAACCTGACATTAGACAAGCTAATGTATCAATGACTCTTCTTTTTACTTCCGCAATAACCGGTTTTGATAAAGTTTCATAAGTGACACCTGTTGCAAATGAAGCTAATGATTTTGTAATACGATCTGACATGATCAATTCCTCCTTTAATTTATGAATCATTTTTATTAATTTTCAATCGGAATATATAAATCACCAGACATAATTTTGCGTGCTGTACGATCTAATCCAACATAAGCAATATCTTTTGCGTCCGCTGTTAATTGAACACGAACTTCCGCAATACCATCTGGATGACCAATTCGAATGATTTGTTCTTCGTTTGTTGGGTTCACCGAGCTAAGTTGGTGAGGGATTGTATTCGCGAGTAATACAGAACCTGCAAGATTATATAAGCCACTCCCAGCAAATGTGCGATGAAATTTCCCCATTGAAACCATTCTTGCTGTAATATCAATCTCTTCTTTTTCGATCTTTTTCCCCGAAGCTGTAACGTAACTATGGGGCGGAGAGATTAGCGCAATTTTAGGAATTGCAGGCGTTTGTCTCGCCAAATCTTTTGTTTTTGTTAAACCAGATTGATAAGAAGCTTCACAGCGAATGGATTCTAATTGACCTAATAAGTCCGTATGCGTTGATAAATCTGAAAATAAGTCATCCGCTGCTATATTAAGTGACTCAGTAGATACATAGACAAATGGGTTAACGATATCAACGACTGAGAATTCTACCTGTTCTTGGTCAATCGACATTGAAGTCTTTTCGCCTAAAGGTAAAGTTTCTCCCAATTTGCCGCCGCCAGGAGAAAGAATTTCAACTTGATGTTTAGCACCTGGTAACTTAAGACCTGCCATCGCATAATCTCCAGTTGTTTTCACTTCACCATTTTCCATGGGTACTTTTAAGCGGATGATTTTTCCGATATTGGTGTTATACGCTTTAATAATTGAATAATCATTTTCTGAAGGCAACACTAGTTTTTGATCAATTGCATAAGCACCAACAGCAGCCATCAAATTTCCGCAAGTTCCACTATCATCCACAATTTCTTCACCAATCCCAATTTGGAAAAATGTATAGTCAATCTCTGCACCCTGAACCGACGGGGGACCGACAACAACAACTTTACTAGAATGAGAAGTCCCACTTCCTAATCCATTAATTTGAGAAGGATTATACGCATCGATGCCGTGTAAAAAGATTTTTTGAATGATTTTCTCATCTTGAGGTAAGTCATTCGCATTGAAAAACAAACCTCTACTTGTTCCTCCTCTGAAAACTGCGCAAGGAACTGAAAACTGATCCATCAAATTCACCACCTTTTCAAGTTATGTATAATTGTATACAAAAATACATATAGTTGCAATAAGAATCAGAAAATAAACTTTTTTTAGAATCCTCATTTGTTTGAAAGATGTATGAAGGGCTTAGGTTTGCGTAGGATTAATAAAAAAATAACGATAAAACTGAATTGAAAAAATAGTTGCAAGATTAAAAAGTGCATGGTACAGTCAGCTTGACAATTAAATATGTGGATTTTAAAAGTAGGCGAATAGAAAAAGAGTAAATTTGACTCTTTACTGGGGGATAAAACGCTGGCGATTATCAATGCTATTTTAAATCCATATATTTATAAAAATATAATAAAAGGAGGGGCGGATTACAAAGCTCAAGTTCGATTTCTAAGGGTTTTTTAACAAAAACCTCCAAATTTCAACCGGATGGATAAAATATTCATCATAAAAACATTCAAGGCATCGTTGGGGAAAAGTAGAATAGTAGTGTGTATATGTGTGAAGTATTCATGTGACGTTAGAATCATTCTTTATTATGTAAGGG
>CANSAF010000160.1 GCA_947644645.1 uncultured Sporosarcina sp.
TCAGCAGTAAAAGAAAAACTAGCACAATTTGAACAAGTACATGTAAGTTCAATGACAAATTTAACGGAACTAAAAGAAACATTGCTGCAAGTAAAAGCGCGAATTGAAGCGTTTGAACATAAACGAAAGCATTATGAACAATATGAAACTGAACTGGACAGTAAAAAAGAAACGGTTCAAAAATTAATCGAAACGATTGAAAAAGAAAAAGAGCAGCAACTAAAACATCAAAAAGGGTTAGAACAAGTAGATGGAAATTTAAGCGGAAAAGAAGAGAAATGTAAAGTGTTAGAAGAAATTATCGCTTCTACACCAGAAAAAGAGCAAGATGACATCACTCGAAAAATCGATTTTTATCAAACTGAACTAAAAGACATTCAAAAACAACAAGCCCGACTTCCATTGAAAAAGCAATTACAAAAAAATTGGCTAGAGATGTTAAACAATGCAACGGAATATGATTTAGATGAAATTAAAAAGTTGTATATCGAACATGCAAATGTCATTGGTACGACTTGTGTTGCATCAGCTAGGCGTGATTTTATGGAAGACTATCCAACTTTTGATGTCGTCATTATTGACGAGGTTTCGAAAGCGACACCTCCTGAACTTTTACTCCCAATGTTAAAAGGAAAGAAAATTATTTTAGTTGGCGATCATCACCAACTGCCGCCATTAATGGGACAAGAAACTTTAGAAGAGTTCTTAGAAGAAAGTTCAAATCGAGAAGAAAAAAGAGAGTTAGCGCAATTATTAAAAGAATCTCTTTTCGAACGTTTATTTAGAACATTACCGAAACAAAATAAAACAATGCTTGCGATACAATATCGTATGCATGAAAAAATTATGAAGACCATTACACCTTTTTATCAAGAAGGTAATTATGCCCTGCAGTGCGGCTTGGAGAATTCAGATCATGACCGAGATCATTTATTGGAATCGCGTTCTATTGAGCGGGGCAAACATTTATACTGGTTTGATCTTCCGAATGAAAAACCATTTTTTGAAGCACAAGTGAAAGGTGGAACAAGTCGATTTAATGAGGCGGAGTTAACGAAAATCCGCCATTTATTAATTGAATTAAATGAGGCGACTAAAAAAGCAATAGAAGCGGGGAGACTTGAAGCTGGAACGAAGAAAAGTGTTGGTGTCATTAGCTTTTACGGTGAACAAGTGAAAAGAATTGACCGATTGATTGAGCACGAATTACATTTACCTTATTTACATTGTCGAACAGGTTCAGTCGATAAATTCCAAGGGATGGAAATGGATGTCATTTTATTGAGTTTCGTTCGAAATCATGATCATCCAAATGGCGATATCGGCTTTGCGAAAGATTACCGTCGATTAAATGTTGCTTTATCACGTGCCAGAGAATTGCTGATGATTATCGGAAGCTCAGAAATGTTTACGAAACGTCCTAAAAATATCCAAACAAGAGAAATGTTTGAACGGTTATTAAACGATGTACGTGAACAAGGAGGATTAATTTCACAGTCAGTAGAGGGGGTGCATTAAATGGATGAATTAAAAAAACGTTTAACTCGAGAACTTACGCAAAATATCCAAGTAAAAGTGAAGCATACCGACATATGGAATTTACCAATCCATTCTATTAAAGTAGAGTTTGAAACAGTGCGTCAAACAAAAATGGACGTATTGATGAAAATGCTTTTAATCGCTTTTAGGGAAGCCGATTTCCATGATGTAGGAGAACTAAGTGATGTATTATTGGTTGAACCGATATTTATCGAAAATCTTGTTCAAAAAATGCTGCATGCAGGTTTGGTAGAGCAAACTGATGACCGTTTTAAACTAACAGAAAAAGGCATCAATCAATTGGATACTGAGATATTTGTCGATCAGTTTGAAGGAATGAGTGAAAATCTTTTATATAGTCCTTGTCATAAGAAATTATTGGTAGGTTCTTTGGGTGAAAAAGAAGATCAGCCATTCAATGATTATCGTTTTTATGATGATTTTTCAAATTGGGAAATCGACACGATTGATCGCCGAGAAATTCGAGAACATTTACAAAATGTCATCCCTGAAAGTGAAACGCCGAATGTGCAAACCGTTATTTCAGAAATTCATTCCATCGCACCTCTTGCTGCTGAAGTAGCGCCGTGTATCGAATTTCATCTTTATCAACAAGAAGAAGATTTATTTTACGCACGTGTATGGAATACCTTATTAAATGAGTGGGATGAAATATTAGAAACACAAATTAATGAACGTGAACGTCAAAATTGGCGTGAAATTTATAGTAGATAAGAAAATGTTCAACTAATCTAAAGATGATGGATTAGTTGAACATTTTTCTTTTCAAGCTCTAAATTATAAAAAAAGTGATGATGCTTAAGCAAATAGAAGTGATGAGCATTGCCAAAAGAGGCTTCATAGCTCGATCCCGTAAATCTCGAAGGTGAACATTTAAACCAAGACCGACCATCGCGGCTGTTAAAAGCCAACTTGTACAGGTCGAAATCATTTGCCATACATGATCAGAAACAAAAATCGTTTTGCCTAAAATAAAAC